>JAVVRI010000195.1:0-2118 GCA_036654795.1 Tannerellaceae bacterium | reverse complement strand
AAAGTGTATTCTCGACCATTGTACGTAGCTGGATCAACAACGGTCCGGTGAAGAACGACCGGTTGGAGGTGTTGATACGGGCGCTGGACGAAAAGAATATGAATGTCTTCCAGCGCGTGTTGAACGAGTTTGTGGTAGACACCCTCTCGTATTACGACACCTCCGGACGCGATCCTGAAAAGGTGTACCAAGCCTTCCTGCTTGGCATGCTGATCAGCACCGGTGCTTACGAAGTGAGCAGCAATCGCGAAGCAGGTTTGGGTCGCTACGACATCCTGATGCGTCCGCGCGACATCCGCCGGCAGGGTGTTATCATGGAGCTGAAAGTGTGTGAGAGTGACTATGGCGACACACCAGAATCCGTCCTTGCCTCCGCCCTAAAGCAGATAGAAGATAAGAACTACGCCGCCACGCTACGTGCCGCCGGCGTAACCGACATCCTCCGGATGGCGATCACCTTCGACGGCAAACGCGTCTGGGTGAAGACGGCCGAATAACCTCCGCCCTCGGATTCCCTGTCTAAAGGCAGGGACTATCCGTGCAATTATTCGGGGAAACAGTTCTCTTTGTTACAAAATCGATCGAGGAAGTGAACCTCATTGGTGAATAAGTACAAATAGGGTCAACCTCTCATATTACTAAGTTTTAATCGAGTCAACTTTCATTCAGAACTCAATTCACACCTGTACGTGTATCCCACCACATTTGTTTGCCCCAGAAATCATCTTCGATTTGTGCAACATATGGTTCCACATTGGCACCATTCAAATTGGACTCATTGATAGGATAGGGCTGACGGAATGGAGGTGTGTTATGACCCACAATCGTTGTTCCGGGAGCAATGTAATTGCTCTTTGGTATTCCTGTTTTTCTGTACAGAGACCAACCTTCCATACCTTGCTTAAATAAAGCAAGCCATTCTTGTTCATATATTTGATCCAATGAATCATTAAACTTGGCTTTCCCGGCTAAATATGCAGTAATGTCGGCTTCGGCTATTTCATTTTCTTTTAATGAAAGTGTAACGGCTGTTTCATAAGCCTCTTTTGTTGTTGTGCCGGTAGTCCAGCCCAACTTAGATGCTTCTGCCATATTGAAATAGGTTTCTGCCGCACGTAGAAAGGGTGTAAACCCTTTGAAATTGTCTCTGAAACGTGCTCCAATACGAGAAATAGTACCTATTTCAGGAACAACATCCTTCGCTCCAATTACACCGCCTCTGAATTTACCGTCTGCTTTTGCCGGATGGGCGTAAACAGGCAAGCGCGGATCATCTAACGATTGAAGCAAGTTAACCAATACATCACTGACACCATGGTCATCACGTGCTCTACTGTTGTCTGCCCATGGTTCAATATAAGGACTTTCTCCCGGCCAGATAAAGAATGCGTTATCTTCATTTGCTGTTAATGTCGGGTATTTTGAAGGATTGCCTAAAATCTGTTCAACGGTACTTTTCGCTAATGTAGGATCTACTTTTGCTATACGCATAGCTAAGCGCAATCGCAAAGAGTTACAGAATTTTTGCCATTTTGCTACGTCTCCATCAAAGAGTATGTCACCAACACCTAACTTATCGGTAGCACCAGATGCAAAACCTTCGGCAGCGGAAGATAAAACAGTTAACATTCCCGGATAAATGGTCTCTTGTGTGTCATATTTGGGCAGCAGGATACCTTCGTCCATCTTACAGGCTTCACTATAGGGCATATCACGCCATGTGTCAGTTCCGATGGCCATAAGCAAGGTTCCCCACACTTTTGCTACGCTTTCCATGTTTACAGCACCTTCTGCAGCAGCTCGTTTTTCGATTGTCTTTGCATTATTATAAGTGAGATAAATGTAATACCATTTATTTTCTATCGTTTCGGTACGAAATTCGTAACGAGATTCATCTATATACTGAATCCTACTCAAATATCCGGCATAAGTACTGGGTTCATTCATGTCACACCATTCATCAAAAAGATTGTCCGCTGTGTTCCTAATTACATAGGCTAGTATGTTTGAAATAGGAACTTCTTCTGTCCTGTCTGGATCGGTGTTTACTTCATCAAATGAATCGGTGCAACCGATATTTAGACATAACATAGCTAAAGAAGCAACAGTAGCTTTTTT
>JAVVRI010000194.1:0-2532 GCA_036654795.1 Tannerellaceae bacterium | reverse complement strand
TAAAAAAAGTCCTACAATACGTTGATATTGTAGGACTTGTCCTATTTTTGACCCTGTTTGTCTTAGGGTTTCAGCGGAGAGATAGGGATTCGAACCCCAGGAACCTCGCGGTTCAACGGTTTTCAAGACCGCCGCAATCGACCACTCTGCCATCTCTCCAATATGGTGCAAACAATAGGTGTTCGCTTGATTGAGGTGCAAAGGTAATGATAAATATTTTATTTCCTAGTGTTCGGAAATATTTTTTGACAGGAAGTGAATATTCTATTCATTTGACAACCTGAATGAATGTTTTATTCCAATTTATTGCTATTTTTGTAAGCAATATTTATTCATGCACTAATAAGTTTTATATGAGAAAGTTAAAAGGATTATTAATGATTTCGATTGCTTTACTTTTAGTCAGCTGTTCTATGTCGGCAAAAACGGAAGAAAAAAATGAGCAGACAGCAACTAAAGGAGAAGTGATCGTTTTAAACAATGCGGAGTTTATTAGTAAGGTATACAATTACGAACTAAATAAAGATAATTGGGTATACGAAGGAGACAAACCATGTATTATTGATTTCTATGCTGATTGGTGTGGCCCCTGCAAAAAGGTAGCTCCTATATTGAAAGAGCTGGCTTTGCTTTATAAGGACGACATTATTATCTACAAAGTAAACGTTGATCAGGAAAAAGAACTAGCTGAGGCTTTTGGCATTCAGAGTATTCCAACCATCTTGTTCGTACCGGCAAAAGGTAAACCGCAAATGGCACAAGGAGCATTGCCTCGGGAAGAGTTTGTAAAACAAATAGACAGCTTTCTCTTAAACAAGTAACATTACGATACATTATGAATCAAAAAGAACTATCACGCCGGCTGTTTCTTAAACAGGCGGCGGCTGTTTCAATTGCATCTGCAATTTCCGGCTTCTGGATGCCGGTACATGGTAAGTCTTTACCTAGAAATCCTCTGATCAGTGCTAACGATCGCGTAAACATTGCCTTTATTGGTATTGGCAATCGGGGAGGAGAAATCGCAAAAGAACTATATAACACAGGTTTATGCAACGTCGTCGCTCTTTGCGATGTAGACATGGGGGCACCACATACGCAGGAACTTGTCAATATGTTCCCAGACGTTCCCCGTTTTCAGGACTTCCGTAAGATGTTCGACAAGATGGCGGATAAAATTGACGCTGTAACCGTAGGTGTGCCCGACCACGCTCACTTCCCGATCACTATAGAAGCGATGGCGCATGGCAAACACGTCTATGTAGAAAAGCCTATGGCGCGTACATTCAACGAAGTGGAAACTATGATGCGGGCGGAACAGAAATATGGCGTCGTTACGCAGATGGGTAACCAAGGGCACTCGGAAGCAAACTATTTCCAGTTTAAAGCTTGGAAAGAGGCAGGTATCATCAAGGACGTGACGGCCATGACGGCACACATGAACAATGCACGCCGCTGGCACACCTGGAATCCGAAGATGACCAGCTTCCCAAAAGCCGAGAAACTACCCGAAACAATGGATTGGGATACTTGGCTAGGCGTCGTAAAGCACCATGACTATAACCACGACTTCGTGAACGGGCAATGGCGTTGCTGGTACGATTTCGGTATGGGAGCATTGGGCGACTGGGGTGCGCATATTATAGACACAGCGCACGAGTTTCTCGATCTAGGCCTACCAAATGAAATCAATCCGACCTACTTAAAGGATCATAACCGCTTCTTCTTCCCCATGTCGTCTACCATTATTTTCAAATTTCCTGAACGTAACGGCATGCCGGCAATGGATATTACTTGGTATGATGGCTTAGACAATATCCCCGCCGTGCCCAATGGTTACGGCGTCTCCGAAATTGATCCGAACATCCCTACAGTGGCCGGTGGAAAGATTCAGCCCGCCAAACTAAATCCAGGCAAGGAGATCTACTCAAAAGAGTTGACCTTCAAAGGAGGCTCTCACGGCTCCACCCTATCCATCATTCCGGACGAAAAGGCCAAAGAGATGGCATCCCGCCTCCCCGAAGTACCCAAAAGCCCATCCAACCATTATGCAAACTTCCTGCTTAGCTGCATGGGCAAAGAAAAAACGCGCTCACCGTTCCACATAGCAGGTCCGCTTAGTCAAGTCTTCTGCCTCGGAGTGCTCAGCCAACGCTTAGGCGAAAAGCTGCTGTTCGACCGTAGCACCAAGCAGATCACCAACAACAAACTGGCAAACGAGATGCTTGTCGGCGAGCCGCCACGCAAAGGCTGGGAAGAATATTATAAGATCTGATCCAAATGAACCCTGCATAGACGAAAGCACTCCTTGGGAAGTACTTTCGTCTATGCTTCAGGAAGAACAATTGTCATGAACGAACAAGCAACATTCTTTGATTTAAGGGCGGATAGGTGGGACGAATTGTGCTTCCACGACCCCCTAAAGATACAACTCATACTTAACCAAATCACCCTAAGGAAAGGCGCTCGCATCCTAGACGTTGGTTGCGGCACCGGCATCCTCGAAAGCTACCTGCTCCCCTACTCCCCCTCAAC
>JAVVRI010000193.1:0-2621 GCA_036654795.1 Tannerellaceae bacterium | reverse complement strand
TCGTGACGCCGGTGATGAGGATAAACTGCAGGTATGGGTCGGCATCCTTCAGCACACTGTAGAAGGCAACAAGGATGTGGCGGAACTGCTCTTGCAGTTCAGGATTGTGAAAGCTTTCCAGCATCGGCTTGTCGTACTCGTCAATCAAGATCACCACTTTTTGCCCGGTCTGCTTGTAGGCTGCTAATATAACGTTCATAAAGCGTATGGAATAGCTCCAGTCCGCTGCGTTGCACCCGTAGCGGGCTTCCCATCTCATGAGCTGGCTGTTGACTTGTCCGTCCAGCCGCTCCGGAGCGTCGTATTTTTCAGCATTGAGGCTCAGATGTAGCACAGGGTGCACGCGCCATTCCGTCTCCAATTGCTCGATGGCTAGGCCTTCGAACAATTCCTTCTTCCCTTCGAAGTAGGCTTTGAGGGTGCTTAGCAACAGGCTCTTACCAAAGCGACGCGGACGAGAAAGGAAGTAGGGCGCTCCGGTGGTGACGAGTTGATAGATCAGCGCCGTCTTGTCTACATAGAGGTAGCCATCGCGGCGAAGTTTCTCGAAGCTTTGTATCCCGATGGGATATTTGCGGATGGGGCGGGGTGTTGTTTCCATATACATATATATATAATAGGTATAATAATACTTGTTGTTTGCGCTTGCGCTTACTCTTGCACGATGCACAAACTTAGATAAAAATATCCATTTATAAGCGAGCCTAATAAAAAAAATACGATTGTAGAGGAAAGATAGCAAATAATTGAATATGCGAACGAACAGAAGGAGTCTCTTTTCCTCCTATATAGAAAAAGGGTGCACCCGCTTTTACGGATACACCCTGCGTCTTTATTTGTCTGACAAAACAAATAGAATAGATTAGTTTATGTCAGTCACCTCTTGATTAATTACATTCCAAGGATCTACTGTAATATTATATTTGATCCAAGCATTCAGCAATAGTTCGTCTATCTTCGGAGAACCTTCTCCGGAAATGGTAGCGTTTACCTTATAGATGGTATTATGCGTAACCTTTACATTCGCGTCATTTTGCAATGGGATATGGAAGTACCTCTTCCCTAAAGATTGGCCGGTTGCCAATTTGACTTCACCTGAAATAATTAGTCGGGTGTCATATGCTGTAGCTCCCTTCGTACCAATCAGGTTTTCGTACACATAGCATTGGAATATAGGTGAAGTTACGTTAGCATTATACACATTATTATTTTCAAGTTTCTTTAGTTCAGCTTTTATACCAAACCCAGTTTCGTATTTACCGCTTGGATCAATCAAGCCCTGACTAGGCACAAAACCATTCGCTGGTCCACCATGTATAAAAGGAGCTGAAGTCAATTCTATTGACTCTAAATTTGAGCCCGTAGCACTCATCAATAAAGAATTTTTACGTATATTTACAACAAAGAATGAATCAGGAGTAAACGATCCGTAAGACTTATCCGTGAAATTAACGGTTAATTGATCCAGTTGAACACGAGCAACGCGACGGGTTACGATAATTGGACTTGATGTAGTTGCTGCCACTACTTTACCATCAGCACCTACCACATTTGGCTTTTCAGGTATAATACCTGAGACATCCAGAACACCACTAATCATTGGCAAATACTTCGTGTCAGTACCAGGAGTGTTTGTATTGACCTTTTCAGGTGTATAGTCCGTAATATCAGGAGTTACTTTCTCCTTTAATTCTTTAAGACTAGCCACACCCTTTACTAAATCGTTACTATTAGCAACAACTACCATCTTGAATTTTGTATCAGAAGCCTTCCCTTCTGCTGCCGGAAGCACCTTTACATGGATGTTATTGACTTCTGAGATTGTTACGTCCTTTTTACTCAAATCAGCAGGCGGCAATACTGTATCCTTGAATGCTACCAGCTTTTCCGTAGCATTATCAAATAATAATGTCGCTACTTCCGTAATACGTTTCTCACCATCAGTTCCCGAATCTTTATCCCCATCTGCTTTTGTTGCTGAGCGGAGGGCGGTGGGTTGACTGGAGAGAGAGAGGGAGATATAGGCATCCACAGGTTCGGGGGGAAGGTTATCCTCATTGGAACAGGCAGAAAGCACGGTGGCTACTGATAGGGCCAAATAAAATTGTTTTAGTTTCATGGGATCTTATGTTTTATTATTTTATTTATCTATTGATTATTGCTTTGCTTTTATCGTCTTTCGTTTGTGGGTTTGCTTAGATTTCAACGTTTTGCTCGACTGAGCCCCAAGGCACAACGATTACGGTTACTTCCAGCGTTGAGAGTTCCGATTCGGGCGAGAAGCTTTTCTCCGTAAAGGCGATCTTCAAGTCGTAGACGTAGTTACGGCGGATCAGTCGCTTATCGTGCCCCTCTCTCTTCTCGTTGATGGTCGCTGTGAAGGTACGTGTTTGCTCTTTATGACCATTGGCGGCCAACAGAGTGGCAACGATCTGGATCTGAGTAGGAGCAGACTCGTTGTTATTCTCGTAAACATAGCCAAGCACATTGCGCTTGATGGTGCTTTCGTCGTTGATGGTGATAGGCGTAAAAGGTTCTTTTACATTGATGTATTTCGAGTTTGGCACTTCCACTACACCCCAATCTTCAGCATTGAAGCAATAGGAGTTTTCTTGTACTTT
>JAVVRI010000192.1:0-2760 GCA_036654795.1 Tannerellaceae bacterium | reverse complement strand
ATTCAGTTAGAAACAATCGTTTTCCATTTGCAAATCCAATTTAATAATTACTTTTGCTGGTAAATGAACTTTGAAATGGCATATCAATATACACGAATCGCAGTAAAGATAGGAAGCAACGTGCTGACCCGAAGGGACGGAACGTTGGACATCACTCGCATGTCTGCTCTGGTGGATCAGGTGGCTGAATTGCATAAACAGGGCATAGATATTATATTAGTCTCCTCCGGCGCAGTAGCGTCCGGACGTAGCGAAGTAAAGGCCGGCAAGAAGCTAGACTCCGTATCTGCTCGCCAACTTTACTCGGCTGTTGGACAGGCAAAACTGATCAACCGCTATTACGAACTTTTCCGCGAACAAGGCATGGCCTGCGGACAGATACTGACCACCAAAGAGAGTTTTAGCAGTCGCAGCCACTACCTCAACCAAAAGCATTGCATGGAAGTGATGCTGGAAAACAAGGTCGTGCCCATTGTCAATGAAAACGACACCATCTCCGTTACCGAACTGATGTTTACCGACAACGATGAACTTTCCGGTCTGATTGCCACCATGATGGGGATGGATGCACTCATCATCCTCAGTAACATTGATGGCATTTATAACGGAAACCCAACCAACCCGGATGCTTCCGTCATCCGGGAGATCTCGAATGGCAAAGAAGACCTATCGGAATACATACAAACCGGAAAGTCCGCTTTCGGACGGGGCGGCATGTTGACCAAATGCCATATCGCACAGAAGGTGGCGGACGAAGGCATTGCCGTCATCATTGCTAACGGCAAAAAGGACAACATCCTGACCAACGTGCTCGTTGAAGGTAGTACGACGGTTTGTACCCGCTTTACCCCTGCCCCAAAGCCGGTTAGCAATGTCAAAAAATGGATTGCCCACTCCGAAGGTTTTGCCAAAGGAGAGATACACATCAACAAGGGAGCGGAAGAGGCGCTGCTTGCCCCACAAGCAACCAGCGTTCTGTTGGTAGGCGTCACCCGCATTGTGGGCGACTTCGAAAAGGACGACATCGTAAAGATACTCAATGAAAAAGGCACGCAAATAGGCGTAGGATGCACCTCCTACGACAGCACGGAAGCCGCAAAAAAGATAGGACAACGGGACATGAAACCGCTCATACATTATGATTACCTTTATTTAGACTAATTAAACGAACAATTATGAAAAAGTATTGGCTCACAATCGCATCTTTCCCCATGATAGCAACAGGGTTACTAAGTAGAAACTAAAGCACGACGATAATGATAAACGAACTATTGCAACAGACCGCACGCGCTTCCCAAACGATTATTTCACTCAATAGCGAAATAATCAACCATCTTCTTTCAGACACAGCGCTAGCCTTAATTGATTATGCCGATGAAGTGCTAGCAGCAAACAAGAAGGACTTGGCGCGCATGGATGCTGACAACCCAAAATACGACCGGCTGATGCTGACAAAGGCACGCCTGAAAGGCATCGCCGACGATATGAAAAACGTAGCTACCCTACCCTCTCCTCTTGGCCGAACACTGAGCGAAGTGACCCGTCCAAACGGTATGGTGATTCGGAAAGTGACGGTTCCGTTCGGAGTGATCGGTGTGATCTACGAAGCACGGCCGAATGTTACCTTCGACGTCTTTTCCATTTGCCTTAAGAGTGGCAACGCCTGTGTGCTAAAAGGAGGATCGGACGCCGACTACTCCAACCGGGCAATGGTTCGCATCATTCATCGTATATTGGAGCAATATGACATAGACCCATCTATATGTACCCTGCTTCCTCCGGATAGGGAGGCCACGACCGAACTGCTGAATGCAGTAGGGCTGGTAGACCTCATCATCCCCCGCGGGAGTAGCTCACTGATCAACTTTGTACGGGATAATGCCCGTGTACCAGTAATCGAGACAGGCGCCGGCATCTGCCATACCTATTTCGACAAAGAGGGAGACAAGGAGAAGGGGCAAGCCATCATCAACAACGCCAAAACACGACGCGTCAGTGTATGCAACGCGCTGGATTGTGTGATTATCCATCAAGAACGCCTTGACGACCTGCCTTATCTATGCAGCAAACTGAAAGAGAGCAACGTCATCATCTATGCCGACCAACCGGCCTTTGCCGCCCTTGCGGGACACTATCCGATGGAACTGCTACAACCCGCAACGCCGGAAAGCTTCGGTACGGAGTTTCTGGATTATAAGATGAGCATCCACACCGTGCCAACCATCTATACGGCGCTGAAACATATCGCCCGCTACGGCTCCAAACACAGCGAAAGCATCGTCAGTGAATCACACGAAGCCATCCGCCTGTTTCAACAAATGGTGGATGCCGCCTGCGTCTATGCTAACGTTTCTACCGCCTTTACCGACGGTGCGCAGTTCGGCTTCGGTGCCGAGATTGGCATCAGTACCCAGAAACTACATGCCCGCGGCCCAATGGCGCTACCGGAATTGACTACTTACAAATACATCATAGAAGGAGATGGACAGATAAGAATATAAAACATGAAGCATTATCTTTATCTCCTGCTTGCCCTTTTGCTTGCAACCTCCCAACCAATATCACTGGACAGCAGCCGGCAAACCTATCCTTCTTAACCTCGCCTACCAAAGCCGCACCCATAGTCGGGGGCGATGAACGCACCTGCTCAGCCCGCAGATTGCCGCCCAATGGGGAGTGTCCGATCACATCCTGCAACATGCTCCATCAAACTCGCTATCAATTTATAAATTGCCGAAGAGAAAATTGTCAGTTTATTCA
>JAVVRI010000191.1:0-2943 GCA_036654795.1 Tannerellaceae bacterium | reverse complement strand
GTGGAGTAGCGTTCGGGGTCTGCTACAGAGTTCAGCACCAGTAAGCCGCCTATCTGTGCCATGGCTTCTATCTGCAACACACCCGGCATGACCGGTTCTTGCGGAAAGTGTCCCTGAAAGAAAGGTTCGTTGGCCGTTACATTCTTGACTCCGATGATATATTCGCCGCCAATCTCAATAATCTTATCAACCAAGAGGAAGGGGTAGCGGTGGGGTAGCAGTTCTTTGATGCGGTTGATGTCCATTACAGGTGCCCTGTTCGGATCGTATACCGGAGCTTGTACTTCGTTTAGCTTGATGTCCTTACGGATCATGCGGGCTAGTTGGTTGTTTATTTTGTGTCCCGGGCGGGTGGCAATCACACGGCCGCGGATGGGTTTGCCTATCAGCGCCAAATCTCCGATAACGTCGATTAGCTTGTGGCGGGCAGGTTCATTGTCGAATACGAGTGGTTTGTTGTTGATGTAACCCAAATCGAGCACGTCTTTGTGAGGAATACCCAGTTCGTCGGCTAGATTGTCCAATGATTCTTGTGGAATCTTTTCGTCGTAGATGACGATGGCATTATCCAAGTCGCCGCCTTTAATCAGGTTGTTTTTGAGTAGCATCTCTACTTCTCGAACGAACACGAAGGTACGCGAGGCTGCTAGTTCGGTATGGAATTGCTCCAAGTTGTCCAACGTGGCAAACTGGTTGGATAATACTGGTGAATTGAATGAGATTAGTACATTCACGCTGAACTTTTCGTCCGGCAGAATAACCAGAGAAGAGCCAGTCTCTTCATCTTTTACCTCTATTTTATGTTTTACGATGTAATAATCTTTGGGCGCATTTTGCTCTACAATACCTGCTTTCTGAATCTCTTCAGAATAGAAACGTGAACTACCGTCCAGAATAGGAAATTCAGGAGCATTAACTTCTATCAGGCAGTTGTCTATTTCGTAGGCATATAAGGCTGCCATGGCATGTTCGATGGTACTGATCTGGACGCCTCCTTTTGAAATCACAGTGCCACGTTGTGTGTTGCCCACGTTTTCAGCTAAAGCATCTATCACGGGTTGCCCTTCCAAGTCTATACGCTTGATTTTATATCCATGATTTTCAGGAGCCGGTTGGAAGGAGATTTGTATATCCAACCCGGTATGTAATCCTTTTCCTTGCAAGGAGAAACATGCTGCAAGTGTCTTCTGTTTCTGCATACGTTTATCTATTATTTGTTTATTTTTTTTAATTCTTCAATCTCTCGCTCTAATCTACCAAGTGTACGGTACATTTCCGGCAGACGGCTGAACACAGCACTCGAACGCATGAACGATTTCGCATTGATAGCTGGAGCACCTAATACGGTCGTTGCCTCCTTGATGTCGCTGATCACGCCGGCTTGAGCACCAAACACAACGTTATCGGCTATTTTCAGATGTCCGGCTAGTCCGGCTTGTCCTCCAAACATACAGTGGCGGCCTATCTTGACGGAGCCGGCAATGCCTACTTGTGCAGCCATTACTGTGTTTTCGCCTATCTCCACGTTGTGGGCAATCTGTACCAAGTTGTCCAACTTCACGCCTTTGCGGATAATCGTAGAGTCCATTACGGCACGATCTATCGTGGTGTTGGCTCCAATTTCCACGTCGTCCTCTATAATGACATTGCCCAATTGGGGGATCTTTTTGTAATTTTCGCCTTCCGGAGCGAATCCAAACCCGTCTGAACCGACTACTGAGCCTGCATGCAGAATGCAGTTACAGCCTATTACACAACCATCATAGATGGTCACGTGCGGATAGATGATTGTATTGTCGCCTACTTTAACGTCATCGCCTACGTAAGCTTGTGGATATATCATGCAATTATTACCCAATGACGAGTTTTTTCCGATATAGGCGAAATTTCCTACATAGCAATTGTCTCCCACCATGGCCGATGTGGCGATGAAAGCTGTTGCGTCGATACCAGATTTCTTTGCTTTCGACTGTTCTACCATATTGAGCAATATTGCTAATGCAGCATAAGCATTCTCTACTTTTACCAAGGTGGCTTTTACCGGTTCAGCAGGGGTAAAGTCGTTATTCACCAAAACAATGCTTGCTTCCGTATTGTAGATATGATGTTCGTACTTAGGATTAGCCAGAAAGGACAACGTCCCCGGCTTTCCTTCTTCAATCTTAGAGAAGTTGTTTACTTTCACATCCGGATTACCCTCAATGGTACCGTTTAGAAAGCTCGCGATTTGTTGGGCTGAAAACTCCATACTTATTTGTTTTGAAATGTCTTTTTATGTGATATTTGCTCTCCTTTTATAAAGGATAGTTTGCAAAATTGGTGAAAATAATCGGTAAAGCCTATGCTTTGCAAGAAATTATTCCCTTATCATGCAGATATCCTGCCATTTCTCGTTGCACAGCATGTGCTGCTTCGCGGGCAAAGGTAGCAAAAGCTTCTGATTTGTCTGCATATATGATTGCGCGCGACGAGTTTACTAACAGTCCGCATTGATCGTTCATACCGTATTGGGCTACTTCTTGCAGGCTTCCTCCTTGTGCACCTACGCCGGGAACGAGCAGGAAGTGGTTCGGGGCATACTTACGGATGTCTAGAAACATTTTGCCTTGTGTGGCGCCTACTACATACATCATTTGTTCGTCAGTAGCCCATTCCTGTGATTTTTTTAATACTTTCTCAAACAGACGTTCGCCGTTTGCATCAACAGTCATTTGGAAGTCGTGCGAACCTTTATTCGATGTCAATGCCAACAGGATTACCCAGCTTTCCGGATAGATTAGGAAGGGCTTTACGCTGTCCTCTCCCATATAGGGGGCTACTGTTACGGCGTTAACTTTCATGTGGTCAAAGAAGGAGCGAGCGTACATTTCGGAGGTGTTACCAATATCTCCACGTTTGGCATCGGCTATGATAAACTGAGGATTGTTTCCGGACACCAAATTG
>JAVVRI010000190.1:0-3008 GCA_036654795.1 Tannerellaceae bacterium | reverse complement strand
ACTTTGACCAACAGCCTTACGTACTGAAGGCTCCGGCAGATGAAACGCCCATTGACATTGCCGGACTCATCGCTTTCTATCGGAATAAAGAATGGAAAGGAGCAGACATACGGCAATCGGTAAGTCATTTGTCGTGGGAAAGTCAAATGCAAGAAGTAATTAACCAATCAGGAATCAATCGCACATGAACAGGAAAATTAAAATAGCTTATTGCATCCCCTCACTCTATTACCCCAGCGGAATGGAGCGCGTACTGACGCTGAAAGCCAACTACTTTGCCCAAGTTCTGGGTTACGAAATACACATCATCCTGACCGACGGTGCAGATAAAAAGCCCTATTATGCCTTGCATCCCAGCATCATCTTGCACCAGCTGGACATCAATTATGACCACCTGTACGGATGTTCCATTTGGAAACGCATCACCGGTTACTTCGCCAAACAGCAGCTTTTAAAGCCAAGGCTGAACCAATGTCTGAACCAGATAAAACCGGACATCACCCTCTCGCTGCTTCGCCGCGACATCAACGTGATCAACGAAATGACGGACGGAAGTGTAAAAATGGGCGAAATACACTTCAACAAATCCAACTACCGCGAGTTCAGCGACAACAAGCTGCCGGTATTCCTCCAAGAACTGGTCCGGCGCTATTGGATGAAGCAGCTCATCAGTAAGCTAAAGCCGCTCAAACAGTTCATCGTGCTCAGCTATGAAGATGCGGCACAGTGGACGGAGCTTAACAATGTGAAAGTGATTCACAATCCGCTCTCGTTTTTCCCCGAACAGCAGTCCGATTGCAGTCACAAGCAGGTGATTGCCGTAGGACGCTACATGCCCCAGAAAGGGTTCGACCGGCTAATTCCGGCTTGGAAAATCGTGTCGGAACAACACCCCGACTGGACGCTGCGCATCTATGGCGATGGCATGAGAAAAGAATTGCAGGCACAAATTGAGTCCTTAGGGATAACCGGCACTTGCCTGCTGGAACATACCGTACCCAACATTGCAGACAAATACGGTGAAAGTTCTATCTTTGTACTCTCTTCCCGATTCGAAGGTTTCGGGTTGGTCATTACCGAAGCCATGGCATGCGGCGTTCCGCCCGTATCGTTTGCCTGCCCCTGCGGTCCGCGGGACATCATCAGCGACGGAGAAGACGGACTCTTGGTGGAAAACGGAAACATCAAGCAGCTGGCAGAAAAGTTATGCTACCTCATCGAACACGAAGACCTCCGAAAAGAGATGGGGAAACAAGCACGCATCCATGCCGAACGATTTAAAATAGAACACATAGGGCAACAATGGAAAGAATTAGTTGAATCTGTAATAAAACACTAAACAACATGAAATGGTACACCCCTTACTTGCAAGTTTATAATAAGCCCTTGGCAGAAGTGCCTAAGACGGTGATAGAAGAGGTACGCATCAAGTTGCAACAGTTGCAAAGTGACACGCCTTTGGTGACAGTAGCACTCATCGGGTATAATGAAGAAAAGCATCTGCTAGCTTGCCTGTGGTCGTTGAGCAACATGCAGTGCAAATATCCCGTAGAGATTATTGGTGTGGACAATGAATCGAAAGACCGAACAGCGGAAATATTCGACCGAACGGGAGTGCCCTACTACACCGAACACCAGCATAGTTGCGGCTTTGCCCGCCTCTGCGGGCTCAATCGTGCCCGCGGGAAATACCACATCAATATCGACTCCGACACCATGTACCCTCCCCGCTATGTAGAAACGTTGATTCATGCGCTGGAGCGGCCGGGTATCGTAGCTGTCAGCTCCCTTTGGAGCTATATTCCAGACAAAGAGCACTCTTGGCTAGCACTGAAAGGCTATGAATTTGCAAGAGATGTGCACCTTTACTTGCAATCGTTCCAACGCCCGGAACTGAGCATCCGTGGACTGGTCTTTGCTTATCGCACGGACGAAGCGCGCAAAGTGGGCATTCGCACGGACATCATCCGAGGAGAAGATGGTTCGCTAGCACTAGGGCTGAAGAAATACGGAAAGATAGCTTTTGTACGCCAACGGAAAGCACGTGCCGTGACAGGATATGGCACGGTGGGGGCAGACGGTTCACTCCTAAGCAGCTTCCTAACACGAGCCATCAAAGCATTGAAAGGATTCTCCAGCCTGTTCACGAAAAAAGAAGTATATCAAGATAAAGACTCAAACCTAATACAAACACATGAAAACAAGAACACCCTACGACAGAAATGATTTGCGAATAAGAAAAAAGGACAGGGTGCTGGAAATAGGTTCAGGACATAATCCCTCCTTTCGCTCAAATGTCATTGTAGAAAAATTTATCGACACCAATTATCATCGGTGTGGTGATATTAAAATCTACCCCCACCAAACGTTCTTCAACGCTTCGGGAGAAGATTTACCGTTTAAAGATAAAGAATTTGACTATGTCATCTGCAATCAGGTGCTTGAACACAGCGATGATCCCGAAAAATTCATCAGAGAGCAATGCCGCGTAGCACAAAGAGGATACATGGAAACACCTAGTTTGCTGGGCGAATTTCTATTTCCAAAGAAGTCACACAAATGGGTCATCCTAGACATCGACCATAAATTAGTGCTTTTTGAAAAAGAGAAAATGCCCGACAACTACGGAAACAATTATGGCGAATTATTCCTGAATTACCTGCCTTATCAATCGCTCATCTACAAACTGCTCTGGCTCACCGAAGGCGACCTGATGCTCAATCGCTACGAATGGAAAGGGGATATTGATTTCATCGTCAATCCAACGGATGAATACTATCTGTCTTTCTTCACCAAAGCCTGGGATAAAAATATGACGAAAAAGATTTATCCGCCTAGAAGCGTCGGAAGAGAGATAATAAAAGCCTGTGCCGCCCTGTGCTATCTTGTTAAATGC
The DNA here is from genome assembly GCA_036654795.1 of Tannerellaceae bacterium. Lineage (GTDB taxonomy): Bacteria > Bacteroidota > Bacteroidia > Bacteroidales > Tannerellaceae > JAVVRI01. Next base: position 112 of record JAVVRI010000190.1, on the reverse strand, counting down.
AAAATGAAAGGGAAGCTGAACAAACATCAACCCATCACGTTAGCCGAATATATGAAATTATGAATACTCTCCCCCTCGAAATCCTATTTTGGAGCGCCCTCTTTATCGTGTT
>JAVVRI010000189.1:0-3280 GCA_036654795.1 Tannerellaceae bacterium | reverse complement strand
ACAAGATATGTTCTACTGACCGTTTGCCGATGATATTAGGATGCTTGTGCGGTTTTATTACGAGGTTTTCTGTTGTCGAGGTACGTCAGCAATATTATTGAGGGCGTCAACAATATTGTCGAGGGCGTCGGCAGAATTGTTGACGCCCTCGGCAAACAAAAAGGTAACGATGAAATTAGGGGGAGATAAGGAAGAGAAAAGGATACGATCCTGATAAAAAAGGACGAGGATAACGGGCAAAAAAGGCTCTCCTGAAAAGACAATTTTGCTCGAAACATAGTTTATTCAGTTAGAAACAATCGTTTTCCATTTGCAAATCCAATTTAATAATTACTTTTACTGGTAAATGAACTTTCAGTCAGCCATGAAAACCTTTGCCAGCTACCGCTTGGCAAACCTCCGCCCAATGGTATCGCCAACGAGAAGATTTCTATTGTCACCCATTCACCCATGCCCAATACACCAATCAGTTTCGTGGCAAAGTAGCTTTTCTGCGTGCCTTTACGTTTCAAGGAGAGGCCGAAAACCACCTCCTCACCCGCACACTAACTGCAGGACTACGCCTACATGCCGGAATAGAACAGGGAACGAACGATGGCGAAACAGGGGGACAGCTCGTGGCAAGCTTCTTCATCCTCAATTCCGCAGTTCCTTTTTTTCATAAAAAACACAAGTGTTTGATAAACAAAAGTCTACAAACACTTGGCTATGTCAGAAAATTCACCTATTTTGGTGCTTGTGAACAATAAATATTGAATAATCAGACATGAAGACAAAAATAACCATAAAATCCGATAAGCTCACACCTTTTGGTGGAATATTTCCCATCATGGAACAATTTGACCAACTCTTGTCTCATACCATAGATTTAACCTTGGGATAACGAAGTAAACTCATTGGATATCAACACAGTGAAATTATCCGTTCTATCATGTGTATCTATTTCTGCGGTGGTTCATGTATAGAGGATGTAACCAATCATCTCATGCCTCATCTCTCGCTTCATCCAACACTTCGTACGTGTAGTGCAGATAGGATAATCGCTAAACTTCGTGGTTGTTATGCGTATTACCTCAAGGCGCATCATGGGGTAAGGGGGGATTGTACACTGGTGGTTATGTCAAAACATAAAATCAATAAAACTTGCTATCAATTTATAAATTACCGAAGAGAAAATTGTCAGTTTATTCAATTGCGGATTTTAGGTTTATTAAAGAATATTTTCATGCCACCTAAATAATAAATTCTGCCACTTGTAAAATTGATTTTTCCGCCCCTATTTCCGCCCCTCCAAAAAAGAAAAACCTCCGAAACGCCTTATTATAAGCAGTTTCAGAGGTCTCTTTGAGGTTCCTGGCGAAATAGGTTGCCCTAGATAAACACGACAGAGTTACAGCATCCGGTCGGTTTCTTCTAACTTAAAACGGACTAACACAAGAGAATGCTGAGCAGTACCCGGCTTGATTTTGATATAGGTAAATGCAAGAATAGTACCGTCCGGCAGGATTTCCAAGCCCGGATAGCCACAGTCGGAACCGGCGTAGCTATGAAGGAGCTTGATCTTATATTGGCCGGAAGTGCCTTCGCGAAGGTCTTTATAGTTGCCCACCCAAGCGACGAAGTGTCCCTTCGTAGGGCTACCCGGTGCCATGTCGCGAAAGACAGCCAACATACGTCCATCGGGTGTAAACTTGATTGCATGCCGGTCGCCGGTCAATCCCCAGGGAGTTTCCTGTAGCGGCGTCCAATGAGCCCCTTCGTCGTCCGAAAACATCATCAGCGAACAGCCCACCCGATTGTTCTCGCGAGCGATGCAGACCAGTCGGTCAGCACCGGGCACACGAAAGACACACGGTTCGCAAGGAGCACGCCCCTCCATCTTGCCGGCCGGAACAGACTCGTCCCACGTCAGCCCGCCATCATGCGAAACCGATTGCCAAAGCGTAAGGGGCGGACGGTCTTCATCGTTTGCGCCACGATGATAGAGCCCCAAATAGTCGCCATTCTTCAGTTTCACGATGCTTGCAAAGGCCATCACGCAAGGTTTGTTTAAACTGCGGACGGGGCTCCAGCTCTTTCCGTTGTCCTCACTATAACTTTGCCCCATCAACGGATCGCCACAGAACACAAAAAGGCGCTCTTTCCCCTGTTTGTCGGTTAGCTTATAGATGCTAGGGCAGTTCTGCATTGTCTTCCAGTCGGCCGGCGTTTTGCGCGTTGCCCAACTCAGACCGGCATCCTTGCTCTCAGCTATAAATTCAGCTACTCCTCCGTGGCCGGAAGTCCAAGTACAGAGAATTGTCCGGTTGTCGTCGAGCATCACTGTCGTAGGATGGCCGTTATACAACTCGTTCGTTCCGGCAGAAATGACCATTTGCCGTCCATTCTCGCCGGATAAATCGACCCACGGCAGGTTGGGCTGATCCTTCTGCGCAAAAGCGGGAAAGAAGGTGCCAATCATTAGCACAGAAATAAGAAGATTACTAATTTTCATAATACATTTCTTTAAAGTGTGTTCAATGTTAATTCTGTAACAAGCGCAAAGGTATATAATTAATTACAAACTATACGTCAACGTCAGCCATGTTACGCGTGCATCCCGATTACGGACTTGCAGGAGATGAAGACTTTCGGTGTCGATGGTCGTTGTTTCCTTCAGGCTGTCGAACAGGTTGCTGACGCTTAGGTTGGCCCTAAGGCTGCGATGAAAGAAGTATTGCGAAAGGCCTGCATTCACCGTGTAACGGCTACCAATCTTTCCTTGCGGCGTCAATTGATCTGAGAGGTAGAAAGCGTCCACTTGAAACTCGGTTGTCGGGGTAATGTTTACATTGACGTTTCCCTTCACATCCCAACAAGTCAACGATTTCTTAACGTCATATCCAATCGTGCGACCGTCTATTTCATCGCGATAGACATCTCCTGAGAGCCCGATGCTGAGGAGTGACAACGGCGTCCAGTTAGCCGACAGTTCGAAGCCGACCGTATGGCTGTTGCCCATGTTTTGCTTCTGCCAGATGGTCTGGTTGTTCTCCTGAAACGCCATGTCCACAATCCGGTTGCTCTTGCTGCGGAAGTACAGACTGGGGGAAAAGCGGAAGCGATGGGCAGTCAGCAAATAAGAAAGCTCCAAAGAATGGACGAACTCGTCCTGCAGCTCCGGATTGCCTTGACGTATATAAGTGGCATCGCTGTTATCCACAAACGGATTCAGATCCATCCCGTATGGACGTATGGCACGTTGCATATAGCTAAACGCCAGATTGCCGGCAGATGCCAT
>JAVVRI010000188.1:0-3348 GCA_036654795.1 Tannerellaceae bacterium | reverse complement strand
AGGTATTTATCGGAAATGTCCTTTGCCATCTTTCGGATAGTGTTTTCCATGTTTTTGCCGGCGGCATCAATGGTGGCAACATCCGCAGAGTCATAGGCTGCGAGGAGTTGCTCGTACACATCTTTCGGAAATTTGGCATCGATGGGCAGGTAGACGTAGTCACGCATGTCGTCGCGTCCGGGTAGTTTTACAGCAAACTCGACGAAGTCGTTGCCTGATTTTATGGTTTTTACGTTGGCATCGTATTGTTCCGGCGCCAGAATTTGCTCAAGCAACATACTTAGTTGCATCTCGCCGATGTTTCCACGGGTCTTTACGTTGCTTAGCACGCGTTTTAGTCCGCCCACATCCTGTGCCAAGGTTTGCATTTCTCCCAACCCTTTTTGCACGCTTTCCAGTTGTTCCGTCACGAGGCGGAAGGATTGTCCGATCCGTTCATTGAGTGTCTTTTGCAGCTTCTCGTCTACGGTGACGCGTATTTCTTCCAGTCTTTTCTCCGTATTATCCACTAATTGTTGCTGGCGCAGGTCAAGGGCGGCAAACTTCTCTCGTTGTAAATTGTTGAAAGACGCGATGCCTCGTTCGAAGGTGTCGCGAAAATCGTTCATGGAATGAGTCAGTTCCTCGCGGTTGTCCTTTGCGATCATCCGGCTCTCTTCGCGGTTGAGGCGGAAATCCTCTCGAAAGCTTTTTTCTATGCGTTCAAAGGAGCGTTGGGTTTCGTCCATTAGCCGTTTAAGCTCCTCTTTGTCGATCTCCTGCCTCTTGGGGCGGAGTATCAATTGCAGTACGATGACTATGATAAGTCCGATAATAATAAACCAATCCATCTGTCTTTTCTATTTAGGAATCAAAGATAATGGGCTTTTGGAACGTAGTAAGGTAATAAAGGTTAAAAGGTGAAACTTTTTTCATTTCTCCTTTGTTTGAATATATAAAGCTGCTTATATTTGTGAGCCGTTTTAAACAAATGAGTATAAATATAATTAATACGAAGAAAACAGATGGCAACAGTAACATTAAAAGGAAACGCAATACATACGAACGGTGCATTACCTGAAAAAGGAGCAATCGCACCGGATTTTAAAGGTGTGAAGAATGATTTATCGGAGCTTTCGCTAAGCGATCTGAAAGGAAAAAGAATATTGATTAATGTTTTTCCAAGTTTGGACACTGCTATATGCGCAACGTCGGTACGTACATTTAATAAAGAGGTAGCTTCTTTGCCAAACACAGTGGTGCTTGCCGTATCAAAGGATCTTCCTTTCGCACAAGGACGTTTTTGCTCGACAGAGGGAATAGACAAAGTAACTACACTATCCACATTTCGCTGTTCTTGTTTTGAAGATGGATACGGAATGTTGTTGACGGATGGTCCTTTAAAAGGTCTCTTAGCGCGTGGTGTAATTGTAGTGGACGAAAACGGAAAGGTGATTTATACGGAACTTGTTCCTGAGATCACAACAGAACCGAATTATAAGGAAGCATTGGCTTCTTTGAAATAAAGATTTTATTGTTTTTCATTGGTTAAAGTTAAGGGTTAGTGTAGAAGGCCGTCGGATGTGAATCCCGCGGCTTTCGTTTTTTTATTGCCTGCTTGATTATTATTTGTACTTTTGAAGTCTTAAATACAAATCGCATACATGGAACAACAGGAACTGGCTCCTGACGACTTTCTGCATCAAAGCCGCAACGGAGTTATTTTAGATGTACGAACACCGGATGAATACAACGTCGGCCACATCCCCAACGCAATCAATTTCCCACTCTTTACAAACGAGGAACGGATTGTGGTAGGTACTGCTTATGTCAAGCAAGGACGAGACATTGCCGTGGAAAAGGGGTTAGAGTTTGTGGGGCCGAAGATGGCCACATTTGTTCGCCAAGCAAAGGCGCTTGCCGCAGGTCGTACGCTTTACATTCATTGTTGGCGAGGAGGAATGCGCAGTGGCAGTATGGCCTGGTTGTTGCGTACTGCCGGATTGTCGGTACAACTGTTGCAAGGAGGCTATAAAGCCTATAGGCAGTCATTTACCGATCAATTGAATAATATCCCTTGGAAGCTTATTGTTTTGGGCGGCTCTACCGGTTGCGGCAAGACGCCAATTCTGCATGCGCTCGAGGCAAAGGGGGAGCAGGTCCTACATTTGGAAGGGCTGGCCTGTCATAAAGGTTCTGCTTTTGGTGCGCTAGGGGAGGGTGAGCAGCCTACAACAGAGCAATTTTCCAACCTTTTATATGATGAATTCTGTCGTTTCGACCCTAGGCGTCGCGTGTGGTGCGAAGGGGAGAGCGAGTCTATTGGTCGTGTCTTTTTGCCTAAAGAGCTGTTTGCCCGTATGGTGTCAGCGCCGCTTATTCAATTGGAATTGCCTTTCGACTTGCGTGTGCGGCATATCTTGGGCGAATATGGTGCTTTTCCCGCAGAAGAGTTGATTGCCTCTTTTCGGAAGATAGAACGACGCCTCGGAGGAGTAGCTACTGTCGAAGCCATCCAGGCAATCGAAGCCGGCGACTTGTCTACGGCCATCGCCTTTGCCCTCCAATATTATGACAAAGCTTATGCCCGTTCTTTCTATGAAAAATGGAAGGTGACGTGTACCCATCAAGCTCCTGCAGACGATCCGGAAGCGACTGCTTGCGCTTTACTAGAATTAATAAAACAAACTAAAATAGATGAAACTAATTGATACACTTGGCATGCTTTGCCCTGCCCCGTTAATTTGTACTAAGAAAGGATTGCAAGAGGCTGCCTCTGGCGAAACCATTGAGATACGTACGGACAATGAGACGGCATGCAGTAACCTGCTGAATTATTTGGCAGAACTGAAGTTGACACCCGAAATCAGCCGCGAAGGGAACGTGCAGATCCTTCGACTTGTCAAGCCGGAAACGATTGAGGAAGCGGTGAATCCGGCTTCTTTTTGCTCCACTCCGGCGGGCGATTATGTTGTGGCTATCCGTGGCGATGTGATGGGGGCAGGAGAGGAGGCGCTTGGCCGCATCCTGTTGCGTGCCTTTATTAATTCATTGAAGGAAGTAGACCGTCTGCCGTCCGCCATAATTCTGTATAATAGTGGGGTGAAGGTTGCCCTTCAATGCACGGATACGGCCGTGTCGCTGCAAGAGCTGGAGGAAAGGGGTGTCTCCATTATCGCTTGCGGCACTTGTGTGGACTATTATGAGTTGAAGGAGCAGATGGCTGTCGGCATGATTAGTAATATGTATAAAATAACCAAACTGCTCAGCGAAGCCGGGCATGTAATCTATCCTTAAACGATGAACAGCTATTTCGATAATGCCTCTACTTCCTATCCGAAACCGCCCGAGGTGGCAGAACGTATGGCT
>JAVVRI010000187.1:0-3371 GCA_036654795.1 Tannerellaceae bacterium | reverse complement strand
GCTACGTATATCTTAGGAGTAGAAAACGAAGCACAGCTTTCAAAACACCCACTAAGGGGACAATTATTTGAAAACATGGTTATCAACGAAATGATGAAAGAGCGCATTAACTTAGGCAAAGAACCGAAACTTTATTTCTACCGTGACCAATCACAAAGAGAAATTGACGTTATCCGGATGCAAGCGCAATCCTTAGAAGTATTTGAAATAAAATCGGCTATGTCATTGAACCGTGACTTTTTTAAGCACTTAAATTATTTCAAAGGTCTATTAGGTGATCGGGTAACACGTAGTGCTGTCATTTATGACGGAACAAACCTAACCAACCAACCGATTGATGGTGTTTACAATTTCCGGAACTTCCGGCTGGATGAATAGTAAAAAAGAAATCAGCTTCCCAAGCTGAGGGTCACGAGTTCAAGTCTCGCTTACCGCTCCTTTGATAAAAAGCACCTGCATGACTGCAGGTGCTTTTTTTATTATTACTCAAACCAAAGATATACGAATATTTGTGATGGTTATATTAGCTGGGTATCCTCTAATAAGAGCGAGCAAACAATACACGACGAGCAGAAGGTTGGCCGGTAACCATACATTTACCGGGAGTAGTGTCTCCTTCCAACGGGATGCAACGGATGGTTGCTTTGGTTTCGTTCTTGATCTTCTCTTCTGTTTCAGGCGTACCGTCCCAATGGGCAAGGATAAAGACACCCTCTTCGATCTTTTCTTTGAACTCATCGTATGTTTCCACCGTGATGGTGTTAGCTTCGCGATGGTCGTAGGCCTTCTTAAAGATATTTTGCTGAATGTCTTCGAGAAGATTCTTTACATATTCCTCAATGCCGTCGCAAGTCAAAGTTTCCTTTTCCAACGTGTCGCGGCGCATTACTTCAATCGTGTTGTTTTCCAAGTCGCGACCACCCATTGCTAGGCGAACGGGTACACCCTTCAATTCGTATTCGGCAAACTTCCATCCCGGCTTCTTATTGTCGGAATCATCGTATTTCACGGAGATACCCAGTGCTTTTAGGCGGGCAATAATGCCTTCCACCTTCTCGCTAATCTGTGCCAACTGCTCGTCGTTACGATAAATCGGCACAAGCACGACCTGGATAGGCGCCAAGTGAGGAGGCAACACCAGACCGTTATCATCGGAGTGACACATAATCAATGCCCCGATCAGACGGGTTGATACCCCCCATGAAGTAGCCCAAGCATAATCACTCTTACCATTCTTGTCAATAAAAGTTACATCAAAAGCCTTTCCGAAGTTCTGCCCCAAGAAATGGGAAGTACCGGCTTGCAACGCCTTGCCGTCTTGCATCATGGCCTCGATGGTGTAAGTGTCAAGCGCACCGGCAAAACGTTCGGTAGCAGACTTAACCCCTTTAATAACCGGCATTGCCATATAGTTTTCAGCAAATTCAGCATATACACCTTGCATTTTCTTCGCCTCGATCTCAGCCTCTTCGCTCGTAGCGTGAGCCGTGTGACCTTCCTGCCAAAGGAATTCGGCGGTACGAAGGAACAAGCGTGTACGCATCTCCCAACGCATCACGTTTGCCCACTGATTTATCAGCAACGGCAGGTCGCGATAAGAATGAATCCAGTTCTTATACGTATTCCAAATAATTGTTTCGGAGGTAGGACGGATAATCAGTTCCTCTTCCAGCTTAGCAGCCGGATCCACCACAACACCCGTACCGTCATGATTTGTCTTTAGGCGATAGTGTGTCACTACGGCACATTCTTTCGCGAAGCCCTCTACATGTTCTGCCTCACGGCTTAGGAATGATTTGGGTATCAATAACGGGAAATAAGCATTTACGTGGCCTGTTTCCTTAAATTTATCATCCAAAATACGCTGCATCTTTTCCCAGATAGCATATCCGTAGGGCTTAATCACCATACAACCACGTACGGCCGAATTTTCTGCCAAATCCGCTTTAATCACCAGATCCTGATACCACTGCGAGTAGTTTTCACTTCTCAAGGTAAGCTCTTTCAGTTCTTTTGCCATTTCTTTTTATAGTTCTATAATTATATGATACTTCTTTCTTTGCCGGAATAAGCGGCAAAGGTACAAAAAAATATCTATGCTAAAACAATCCGCCTCACTTGATTGGTTCCACATGTAATGCAATATGAGTAGCTTGCCCATATTTGGCACGTAGGCGGTTTTCTATTTCGAGCGTAAGCTCGTGCGCACGAGAAACGGAAGTATCGCCTTGTACACGGATATGTACCTCAATAGCAAAGTCATTGCCAATACGACGTGTGCGCAGGTTGTGCGGATTCGTCACCTCACGGGTTTCTAGGATTGTTGCGATAATCTCGTTTTCAACCTCATTGGGCAAGGATATTTCCAGCAAATCATTAATGGCAGGTATAACCAATTGAAAAGACACCTTTACAATAAAGATACTCACCACCACAGCAGCCAACGGGTCAAGCACACGCCACTGATCACCCAACAGAATAGCCCCACCGATACCTAACGCCGTGCCAATAGAGGAAAAAGCGTCCGAACGGTGATGCCAAGCATTCGCTATCACGGCCTGACTCTGCTGACGCTTGCCCACAATCACCGTGATCTGATAGAGCGCCTCTTTTATCACAATGGATACTAGGGCTGCTATCAAAGCAATCATGCCGGGCTGCTCAAGCGCTTCGCCACGAAAGTAATAGCCTATAATCTTGTTCGCCCCTTCCCAGAAGAGCCCCATTCCTACGCAAAGCAACACGATGCCAATAATAGAGGTAGCCAGCGTTTCATATTTACCATGGCCATAATCATGTCCTTCGTCCTTTGGCTTCGACGATATATTAATGAACAGCAACACAATGACATCCGTAACGAAGTCGGAAAGCGAATGTACGGCATCCGCAATCATGGCGCTACTATGCCCCAGTATACCGGCAGCAAACTTAAATACCAACAATCCGAAATTGGCTACCGAACCCAGTAGCGTCACTCCCATAATGTCACTCTTTCTCGTTTTTATTTTCATCTCAATTCTATTTTAAACGCGTCAAAGGTAATAAAACAGATCTTTGTATGATCAGTACATTATCGTTTATTTCTCGGCTGATGGCAAATCATACAACTTTATTTTCCTCTAACCACCCTCAAAAAAGGATGCATGCTTTTCAAAAAAAGGATACATGCTTTCCGGAAAAAGGATGTATGCTTTTTACCGGGTTTGAACTTGTTACATCCTCTATGCATGAACCACCTCAGAAATAGAAATATCCGAATCTCCTTTCACAGATATAACATCGTGACGGAATGCAGATTACGGTGAAACGTGAAACAAATATTGGCTTTAAGCGTGCCCCGATATATGAAGCAGCAGGATATTACGGAAAAG
>JAVVRI010000186.1:0-3451 GCA_036654795.1 Tannerellaceae bacterium | reverse complement strand
CGGAGGCTTCTATACGCAGGATCAGATACGCGACATCGTAGCCTATGCCTCTCAACGCTTTATCAACATTGTACCGGAGATAGACCTGCCCGGTCACCAGCAGGCTGCTCTGGCTTCTTATCCCGAACTAGGATGTACCGGCGGTCCGTACGAAGTATGGACGGAATGGGGTATATCAGACAATGTGATCTGTGCCGGAAACGAACAGTCCATGCAGTTTTTGGAAGACGTGCTAGCGGAAGTAATCGAGCTATTTCCTTCCAAATACATTCATATTGGTGGAGATGAGTGCCCCAAGACACAGTGGCAGAAGTGTCCCAAATGTCAAGCCCGCATCAAGGCAGAAGGACTAAAGTCAGACAAGACACACAGCACTGAAGACCTCCTACAAAGCTACGTAATCACACGAATGGAAAAGTTCGTCAATAGCAAAGGACGCCAAATCATTGGTTGGGACGAGATACTGGAAGGCGGATTGGCACCAAACGCCACCGTGATGAGCTGGCGTGGTATGGCTGGTGGCACCGAAGCGGCCAAACAAAAACACGACGTCATCATGTCGCCCAATAGCTACGTCTACTTCGACTACTACCAAAGCACTGATACGGAAAACGACCCGTTGGCTATCGGCGGCTACCTTCCCCTGAAGCGCGTCTACTCCTTCGAACCCGTACCCGAAGGGTTGACTGAAGAGCAGCAGAAGTACGTCATCGGCGCACAGGCCAATCTATGGGTAGAATACATTCCTACCTTCTCGCAAGTGGAGTATATGATCATGCCCCGCATCGCTGCTCTGTCGGAAGTGCAATGGACGGAACCAGCCAAGAAGGATTACGAAAGTTTCTTGCCCCGCTTGCTGCGCACAACGGAGCTTTACGATCGCTTGGGCTATAACTACGCTCGCCACATCTTCGACATCACCGCCAACTTTACCCCCGACACGAAGAATGGGAGCCTAATTGCGACCCTCACCACCCTCGGTAGCGGTGACATCCGCTATACCCTAGACGGCAGCGAGCCCACCAGCAGTAGTTTGCTGTACGAAGCGCCTCTAAGCATCGACAAAGACTGCACTCTGAAAGCCCTCGTAATCCGTCCAAACGGTAACAGCCGCCTATTTAGCGAAGCGATTAAGATCAGCAAATCTTCCATGAAACCAATCACCCTCAAAGAGGAACCCAGCAAGGGATACGCCTATGACGGTGCCCCCGCTCTGGCCGACGGACTGTCGGGCAACGACAACTACAAGACCGGCCGCTGGCTGGGCTTCCAAGGTAAAGACCTCGACGCTACAATCGACCTAAAAGAGCCAATTGAAGTACAACAGGTAGCCTTCAATACCAACGTCGTAAAAGGCGATTGGATTATGGGCGCAGCTGGCATCACCATCAACGCCTCCGACGACGGAAAGACCTTTCGGCAAGTAGCCCGCAAAGAGATCCCTGCCCTCAGCAACACGGATGCAGACGGCCTTTATCCGCAGGAGATTAGCTTTACCCCGATAAAGACCCGCTACTTACAAGTAATCATCAACAGCAGCAAACTGCCCGCTTGGCACGGTGGTGCGGGTAACGATGCTTTCCTGTTTGTAGACGAGATCAGCGTACGCTGACAATCAACCGTAAAAAGGCCTAAAATCAAGTAGTCATCCGACCCAAGACGAATAGGCACCAAAAAGAAGAGCCCGATAAGGAGGCAGACAAACTGCGCTCCTTATCGGGCTCTTCATATATAATCAGGGGGCGGGAGGAGTTACTCCTTCGCCTTCCAGTCGCGGACTAGCTCCGCAAAGGTTTCTTTAACACTCATGATGCGAGTAGAGCGCCAAGCATTGCTACCGGCAAATGCGTAACCACTTTCGAAATTACCTTTAAAGGCGTTGAAGAGTGCCATAACGATGCAATAGGGACTATGCGTGATATCGCATGTCTTGATGCAGTTAAAGGGACAGCTCTTCGGTTGCTTGATGCCTTGCTTAACCTTTTCAAGGAAGTTGCAATGTATCGCTCGCCCGGGCATGCCGACAGGACTCTTGATGATCTCAATGTCCTTTTCCTCCGCATTGATATAGCTCTCCTTGAAAGCCTCTGATGCGTCGCATTCCAATGTGGTAACGAAGCGGGTTCCTAACTGTACGCCGGATGCTCCAAGTTGCATCATGCGATAAATATCTTCACCCGTGTATATGCCTCCTGCTGCAATTACCGGGATTACTTTGTTGTACTTAGCTTCAAAAACAGACACTTCGTGTACTACCTGAGGCAACAGTTCTTCCAACGAGAAGCGCTCGTCGTCAATCTGGTTCTCCTTGTAGCCAAGGTGGCCGCCGGCCTTCGGGCCTTCCAATACCACAGCATCGGGCAAGTAGTTATAATTCGTCATCCACTTTTCGCAGATGATACGTATCGCACGTGCGCTCGATACGATAGGCACCAACTTCGTAACGCTGTCCTTCTTCAAGAAAGAGGGCAAGTCGAGCGGTAGGCCGGCACCACTAAAGATGATGTCTACCTTTTCAGCAATGCTGGTCTTTACCAGTTCGGCAAAGTCAGAAAGGGCAACCATCACGTTCACGCCAATAATGCCGCGTGCCTTTTCTCGTGCCTTGCGAATCTCTTCGGCAAGACCCAAATTACCGGCTTCGGTGTAGTTGGGTGATAATTTTTTATATAAGAGACCGAGACCGGCTGCGGAGATAACACCAATCCCACCTTCATTTGCTACGGCTGAGGCTAAGCCGGAAAGAGAGACGCCTATGCCCATTCCACCTTGGATGATAGGAATGCGAGCCTTTAGGTTCCCAATTGTCAATGCATTCATTTAATATGTTGTTTGTAAATACGCGTGCAAAGGTAGTACAATATTCTTCGATGTCAGTAATTTCGGATATAAATATTGCACAAGACATGCTTTATTGTGCAAAGAGTAACCCTTTTAGCTCTCTGAAGCAACATTTCTAAAACACAATGCGCAAAAAAGGATCAAATAAGCTGATCGCTTTCCTGCGCACAAATATTTAGTTAGAGTCAGAAGTTGCTGACTTACTTTACCGGGATGTATCCCACCTCCTTTACCAAACCCTGTCCTTCGGCAGAAAGCACATAATCAATATAGGGTTTCACCTTTGCTTCACTTTTTGCGTCATAATAATAGAAAAGCGGGCGAACAATAGGATATGACTTGTTCTTCGCGTTAGCCAGCGATGGTTCGATGTAACTCTTGCCGGCATTATATGACACATGTAGCGGCTTCACCTCTTTATTCACGTAAGCCAAGCCCACGTAGCCGATGGCGCCTTTGGTCTGTCCAACCGATTGGATGATTGCTCCGGTAGCTGGCATACTGAGGATGGAACTCATATAATTCTTATTCTTCAGTACGTTTTCCTTAAAGAACTCATACGTGCCGGAGGAGGTTTCGCGTGAGTACGCGATGATCTTCAGGTCAGCGC
>JAVVRI010000185.1:0-3661 GCA_036654795.1 Tannerellaceae bacterium | reverse complement strand
ACCGTAAAGGACTGTTTAAACATCAATTATAAATACGATTATAGAGGAAAGATACAACATTCAATTGGATAGCAATCGAAAAAAAAACGGATAGTTATCCGTTTTCTGACAGATAACTATCCGTTGCCGCACCCATAGGGCGGTTGTTTTTATTTCATAGACAACGCCACGTCGTAGCCGGCTTTCAAGGCTTTAAGGTTCATGTTTACAATCTCCTCGCCTTTACGTCCGAATATACGGCGGATACCGTCTTCTATCTGTTCGTAAGCAATTCCAAGAAAGGGGGTAGCCGCGCCCAACATCACGATGTTTGCTGCGCGTACCGATCCGGCCTCTTTGGCAATGGCTTCTACGTCGAGCACTACCTTATGAGGCAGTTTGTCCAATTCCGCATTCACCTTCTCCATTTCCGGATAATTCGGAATGTTGATGAAAGGCTGTCCGTTCGTCACCAACCAACCATCTTTCTTCAGATAGGGCAGATAGCGAAGGCTCTCCATCGGTTCAAGGGATATAATCAGACAAGCCTGTCCGAGCGGGATTAAGTCCGAAGCAATCGGCTGATCAGACAAACGAAGGTTGGACTGTACGTCCCCACCACGCTGGCTCATTCCGTGCACTTCTGCCTGCTTCATGTATAAACCTTCTTTCAGCGCAGCTTCTCCAATAACGGCGGCAATAGAGAGAATACCCTGTCCCCCAACGCCTGATAATATAATATCTGTTTTCATTTCTTGCTAGCTTTTTTCTTTCTGGTTAATGTCTGAATACATTCACGGCACGGTATCAGTACCGATACACCTTTATATTCTATCTCTTCACGGATGATAGCCTTCATCTCCTCGAAGTTCTTCTTTAAAGGAATCATCGAACGGATGTGCGCAGGATCAACACCAATACCGGCACAAATAGACTGCAAACGTCCGGTTCCGGCAGAATCCTGTCCACCGGTCATGGCTGTGGTCTCGTTGTCGGAGATGATGATGGTCACGTTGCTGTTCTCGTTAACGCAATCCAGCAAACCAGTCATACCAGAATGAGTGAAAGTAGAGTCACCAATAACGGACACAGCAGGGAAAACGCCAGCATCAGAGGCTCCTTTGGCCATAGTGATGGATGCCCCCATGTCAATACAGCTATCAATAGCACGGAAGGGAGGCAATGCGCCAAGCGTATAACAACCAATGTCTCCAAAGACTTTCGGCTCATTATATTCAGTCAACACCTCGTTAAGCGCTTCGTACATATCGCGATGACCGCATCCTTGACAAAGAGCGGGCGGACGTTGCTCCACCACTTCGGGTATAGCGTAATAACTGTCAATCTGACGCCCCAGTGCACGACCGACAGCATCCGGTGTCAGTTCGCCATCCCTCTGGAGGGTGCCATCTAGGCGTCCGTGTATCTTAATACCCAATCCCAGAAAACCTTTCAGTTGCTCTTCCACAACCGGATAACCTTCTTCCAGAACAAGAATCTCTTTACACTCGCCAACCAACTTCTCGATCTGCTTCTTGGGCAGAGGATACTGGCTTATTTTTAATACCGGATGGTCGAAGCCCTCCGGATAGTTTTCAGACAGGTAGTTGAAAGCAATACCGGTGGTCAATATACCCAGCTCCTTGTTTGGCGCATCGTAGTATTGATTGTAAACGGAGGCTTCAGAAGCTGCGGTAAAGGAGTCCTGTGCAGCAAGTAACGTCTTGAATCGCTTGCGCGCTAAAGCGGGCAACAGGATGAAACGCTGGCGGCCATCTTCGGGGCAATGCTTTTCATTTTGCACCTTTGCCGCACGGGTAATCACACCGGCACGCGAATGCGCCATGCGGGTCGTTATGCGCAACAATACGGGGTAACCTAATTTTTCGGAAAGTTCAAAACCTTCATACACCATGTCGTATGCCTCTTGTTGACTAGCCGGCTCAAGGATAGGAATCATTGCAAAGTTCCCGTAAACGCGATTATCCTGCTCGTTTTGAGAAGAGTGCATAGATGGATCGTCTGCTGTAATAATAATCATACCACCATTGATTCCACTCATGGCTACATTCATAAAACAGTCCGCCGCTACATTCAAGCCAACATGCTTCATGCAGCAGAGAGATCGTTTGCCAGCATAACTCATACCCAAAGCCGCTTCCATAGCCGTCTTTTCGTTCGTACTCCAACGGCAATGGATTCCAAGCTCAGCTGCTTTGGCAGAACCTTGGATATATTCTGTAATTTCAGTAGAAGGGGTGCCTGGATAGGCGTAAACGCCAGACAGACCTGCATCAATAGCAGCCTGCGCAATAGCTTCGTCCCCTAAAAAAAGATGTTTTTCCATATACAAATATTTCTTGTTATTGTTTGCAATATACTTTATAGGCGCGCCAAAGGTACGCCTTTTACCAGAATATAAAAGCAAAAAGTCAATGAATCTTCCGGCGGTTTAGTTCTGCCCTATAACGGTTTGCATTACGACTATGCTCATCCAGCGTGGCGGCAAAGTTATGACGGCCTGAAAAATCCTCCTTCGCACACATATAAATGTAAGCATGCTGCGTATAATTGAGCACGCTGTTCAGCCCCCGTATCGTTGGGATACGAAGCGGTCCTGGGGGGAGTCCGGCATATTTATACGTGTTATAAGGAGAGTCAATCTGAAGATGTTCAAAAAAAATACGCTGCAAAGAGAAGTCTCCGACAGCAAATTTGACCGTAGGATCAGCTTGCAAAGGGATGCCGCGGAGCAGGCGATTGATATAGAGACCGGCCACCATAGGAAACTCATCTGCTGCTGCCGTCTCCTCCTCCACAATAGAGGCCAGAATGGCTACCTGCACAGGTGTCAGACCGATAGAGGCAGCTTTCGCTTTACGCTCGTCCGTCCAAAAGACGTTATATTCCTTCTTCATGCGCTCCATCAGTTTGTCGGCGGAAATATTCCAATACACTTCATAGGTATTCGGAATAAAAAGGGCATTGATCGTCTCCGGCGTAAAGCCAAGCGAGTCGCAGTAGGTCGAGTCGTTCATCAGCGTAAGTAGCTCCTCCCTACTTATCATCAATTGCTCGGCCAATCGTTCGGCCATATCTTTCTTGAAGCGAATGTTGTTAAAGGTAATACGTACCGGCACTTGACGTCCGTGCAGCAAATGGCGAAGCAACATCAGGTTGTTCATGCCCGGCGTCACAGCGTAACAGCCGGTCTTCATATTCTCCGGATAATCCATCCATCCGGCCAGCAGCCGAAAACCAGACAACCGTTCGCAACGCGCCGTATCTTGCAACTGCCGACAGAGATCATCGAAGTTCTTCTCTCGGTCTACATATACATATACAACTTCACCCGCTGCAAAATCGGGAGCTAACACCAAACGATAAGCCCAGATCCCCCCTCCAATTAAGAAAAGGAACAATATGGAAACAACTTTCAGAACCAGAGAACGCTTTACGCAAATAAAATTACCCATATTTTAATAATAAACAATTGAATATCAGAATTGGCAGCAAAAGTAATACCTTTTTCTTGAAAAATAGATGCAGAATGCTTTGTTTATTCAAAAATATACCTCTATCTTTGCATCGCATTTCAAAGGAATAAGCACAAGAACACATGGAAGTGTGGGTGAGTGGCTGAAACCACCAGTTTGCTAAACTGACGTACGGGTAACTGTAC
>JAVVRI010000184.1:0-3721 GCA_036654795.1 Tannerellaceae bacterium | reverse complement strand
CTATTTAATTGGTCTTTTACAGCAATTTTCAATGAGTATTTCAGACCATATTCAGATATTTTCTGAGACTAAACATAAGATCAATTCTGACACACAACAACTTATCTCTTTCTTAATATATTCAACAAACAAATACAACAAATATTTTTTATAAAGTCCTATCTTTGCGGAAATATATATATAGAACAGATTGTCATGAAAATAGCGCTACGAGGGCTTTTCCTTTTCGTTTTACTGATTTTAGCAGATAATAGCACAGCTGCTAACCAAAGAAATATATCATCCTACACTAAATATATACAGCAATACGGCAACTTGGCTATTCAGCACCAGAAGAAATTCGGCATACCGGCTAGCATCACTCTGGCACAAGGGTTATTAGAATCGGGTGCTGGACAAAGCGACTTGGCGCGCCGCTCGAATAATCATTTCGGCATCAAATGTCATTCCGACTGGCGGGGTGGTAAGGTCTATCACGACGACGACTTGCGGGGGGAATGTTTCCGGAAATACAAAGAGGTAGAAGATTCCTATGAGGATCATGCACGTTTCCTCACCGACCGTCCACGTTACGCCGTCCTCTTCGACCTCAACATCAAGGACTACAAGGGTTGGGCAAAAGGGCTACAGAGATGTGGTTACGCCACCGACCGTGCTTATGCCAACAAACTCATCAAGGTAATTGAGGACTACGAGCTTTATCGCTACGACAGTGCTAAAATAAAAAAGATAAAGAAACATACCTCTAGAAAGGACAAACAAACAAGCTTAGAGATAAAACGGACAGTTTACAAGGCACACGGATTGCTCTATGTCGTAGCCCTAGACAATGATAACTTTGAACAAATCAGCCAGGACCTTGGTTTTACAATTAAGGAGCTTAAAAAGTATAACGAAGTGCCTGAAGACTTCCCTTTACAAAAAGGAGACATCGTTTATCTGGAAAAAAAGAAAAAGAAAGCAGACAAGCCCGATTATGACCATGTTGTAGAAATTGGTGAGTCCATGCACACCATCTCGCAAAAATACGGAATACAGATCAAGAGCTTATATAAGATGAATAAAAAGCAGAAAGATTATATTCCAGAAGAAGGAGATATACTAAAACTAAGATAAGTAATACAAAAAGTATTACCTTTGCACTTTAAACAAGTATGACAATGAGTGACCAACGTTATAACCTACGCGGGGTATCCGCCTCGAAAGAAGATGTTCACAACGCAATAAAGAACATCGATAAGGGAATATTCCCGAAAGCTTTCTGTAAGATTATCCCTGATATATTAGGTGGTGATCCGGAGTATTGTAACATCATGCACGCTGACGGGGCAGGAACAAAATCCTCTCTGGCATACATGTATTGGAAAGAAACCGGAGACTTGTCCGTATGGAAAGGCATCGCGCAAGATGCCCTGATTATGAATATTGACGACCTGCTTTGTGTTGGCGCAGTAGACAATATACTGGTATCGTCCACCATCGGACGTAACAAGCTCCTGATTTCGGGTGACGTGATCTCCGCCATTATTAATGGTACAGACGAATTGTTGGCCGAACTCCGCGAGATGGGTGTAGGTTGTTATGCCACCGGTGGCGAAACGGCTGATGTGGGCGACTTGGTACGCACCATCATTGTGGATAGTACCGTTACCTGCCGCATGAAGCGTGCTGACGTGGTTGATAATAAAAACATACAAGGTGGAGATGTTATTGTAGGAATGGCTTCCTTCGGACAAGCTACCTACGAGAAAGCATACAACGGAGGAACAGGTAGCAACGGTCTGACCTCAGCCCGCCATGACGTCTTCTCTAAGTACCTAGCCACCAAATATCCGGAGAGTTTCGATGCTGCCGTACCGGACGATTTGGTCTACTCCGGCGGACTAAAGCTGACGGATCAGATTGAAGAATTAGGCATTGACGCCGGCCAACTGGTACTCTCCCCCACCCGCACCTATGCACCGGTGATCAAAGTATTGCTGGACAAACTACGGTCGGAAGTGCACGGCATGATACACTGCTCAGGTGGCGCACAAACCAAAGTAATGCATTTTGTAGAAAACAAACGAGTGACAAAAAACAACCTCTTCCCCATCCCCCCCCTCTTCCGAATCATACAGGAACAGAGCGGCACGGACTGGAGCGAGATGTATAAAGTATTCAACATGGGCCACCGTATGGAGGTCTATATTGCCCCTAAACATGCAGAAGAAGTAATTGCCATCAGCAAAAGCTTCGGCATTGATGCACAGATTGTAGGCTTCGTCGAGAATGCCGATAAAAATGAATTAATTATCGAAAGCGAGAAAGGTCGCTTCACCTATTAAAAGAATAGATGTCTCAAAGTAATTTACTAGATAAGCTAGATGGGCTGGTAAGCCGTTTTGAAGAAGTCGGTACATTGATTACCGACCCGGCAGTGATTGCCGACATGAAGCGGTTTGTCAAGCTAAACAAAGAATATCACGACTTGGAAAAGCTCGTAGCCGCTCGTGCGGAATACTCGCAAATACTCAGCGGTATAGAAGAAGCAAAACTCTTGCTGGAAACCGAACAGGATCCAGAAATGAAAGAGATGGCGCGCGAAGAGCTGGATGCCTGCTTGGCACGCATCCCCCAGTTAGAAGAAGACATCAAGCTCCTACTTGTGCCGGCAGACCCGCAGGATGACAAAAACGCCATCGTAGAAATACGAGGCGGAACGGGAGGCGACGAAGCCGCTCTCTTTGCCGGAGATTTATACCGCATGTACGTAAAATATTGCGAGTCGAAAGGATGGAAAGTATCCACCAGTAGCTTCAATGAAGGCACAAATGGTGGATATAAAGAGATTGTCTTCGACGTAAGCGGCGACAATGTGTACGGAACGCTCAAATACGAATCGGGCGTACACCGCGTGCAACGTGTACCGCAAACAGAGACGCAAGGACGAATACACACCTCAGCCGCAACAGTGGCTGTGCTGCCTGAAGCCGACGAGTTCGACATAGATGTCAAAGAATCAGACATCCGAGTAGATACATTCTGTTCGTCCGGTGCCGGCGGACAGTCGGTAAACACAACCTATTCGGCCATCCGCTTGGTGCACATCCCAACGGGAGTCACCGTGCAATGTCAGGATCAGAAATCACAGTTGAAGAATAAAGCCAAAGCAATGATTGAGCTTCGTAGTCGTATTTATAATATGGAATACCAGAAGTATCTGGACGAAATATCGTCCAAACGCAAAACGATGGTATCTTCCGGTGACCGATCGGCTAAGATCCGCACCTATAATTATCCACAAGGACGCATCACCGATCATCGCATCAACTACACCATCTACAACCTCTCTGCCTTTATGGACGGAGGGATTCAAGATTGCATCGACCACTTGATCGTCGCCGAAAATGCAGAGCGGCTAAAAGAGTCTGAGCTATAATCGTTTTTTTATTTTAGACACAAGAAAGATGAACAAACAACAATTATTTGAGAACATCAAAAAGAAACAATCGTTCCTTTGCGTAGGATTGGATACCGACATACAAAAGATACCCCAATACTTGCTTAGGGAGGAAGATCCTATTTTCACCTTTAACAAGGCAATCATAGACGCTACTGCCGAATACACAGTAGCCTACAAACCCAATCTGGCTTTTTACGAAAGTCTGGGTGTAAAGGGAATGATCGCTTTCGAAAAAACCGTAGCTTATTTGCGCGAGAACTATCCGGATCAGTTTAT
>JAVVRI010000183.1:0-3733 GCA_036654795.1 Tannerellaceae bacterium | reverse complement strand
TTAGGATCCAAAACGACGTCCTCAACTCCGCCAAAGAAGAGGGGTTGGCAGAAGGGTTTGCAGAAGGAGAAGCGAAAGGACTGGAGAAAGGACTGGAGAAAGGACTGGCAAAAGGACTGGCAAAAGGACTGGCAAAAGGACTGGCGAAAGGAGAAGCAAAAGGAGAGGCAAAAGGCTTAGAGAAAGGACTCGCTGAAGGAAAGCGCTTAACAGCCATAAATTTGAAAGGAAACGGCATCTCTGCCGACATTATCTCAGCCTGTACCGGCCTGACAATAGAGGAAATTGAGATATTATAAAATAGTCCTCATGATCGGAAGAACGCACTGCCAACTCAATAATAACAACAAAAGTAGAAAGAAGAAGGGGGGTGTTTTCATTAAAATAGGGGGGTAAAATGTTCACGGACGAAAATATCATTGGTAATCAACATATAATTAAAACTAGATAGCTATATTTGGACATCAGAATCATGTCTAAATATATGAAAGTACACACTAAGATAGGATGTTTTGTCCTTTTGTTATCGTTGGTTTCCTGCATCAAGGAGAACTTGGGTATCTGTCCCGGCTCTTTGGATGTAGTTTATGATTGGACTCAGACTACACCGTTGGCTGATACCGATTCGCTCATGATTATAGGGAAAGATGGGAAATCGCATATTATAAGTACTTCTAAGGAGGGTGCTCCGCTCGACCTTCCTTCCGGCGAATATCGTTTGGTGGCGTATGAAGGCAATCCATATGTAAATATTGAAAACGATGTATTGACTGCTCAAACAACCAACGAAGGACAATTAGGTCAGCTTACTCCATTTCGGGCAGGAACAAACACACTCACCCTCGCACCAAGCGATCAAACACTAAATAAGAAAGTAGAGATTACGATGTGGCAGCAAACGCGACTGTTCGTAGTCAAAGTGCATTTTCAGGGAGCTGGATTAAAGTTTCTTCAGGGCGTAAGCGGTCAGTTGGATGGAATCGCCATAGCACGCTTAATAGAACATGGCTTCCCGCCTGCGGATGCAAAACCGCGCCATGCCGCCATCAAAACCGGCTTGGCTGATCTGGTTTTTGAAAAGCAAACCACGCCTCCGGCTAAAAGCATGAATAATGCAGTGGTGGAGCAACAGGATTTCTCTGCCGAAAAGCGGTTACTGGGGTTGGACGGAAATACAGATCAGAAACTTAAACTTACTTTGAATTTGGATAATACCACCCAAGAGTTGGAAATAAATCTGATGGACAAGAGCAAAAGCAAAGCTTTGAGTGATCAAAATAAATATAATGTATTGGGTTTTCATGTAGACGATGTGCTCAATCCCTTCTTGATAGAAATAACCATCCGGTTAGGGCAAGATTTTACGGCCGACATTGTGGATTGGACAGCCGGACCAGATTCTGAATTAGATGCACATTAAACGATTCGAAAAGATAAAGGACTAGTTAAGTTACGTTGATAACCACTCAAAAAAAACAAAGAGCAATATGAAGTTGAAAATACAAATAAGTCTCGCAATGGCGTCCCTCTTTACGCTGTGGGGATGTACTACCGACGAGAATCTACCTTCGGAAAAAGATGCCGGCAAAGTAGAGGTAAACATTCATGCCGGTATAGAGACGCGTGCGATCAATAAATTATGGGAGAACGAGGATGTAATCGGGGTCACCATGTTTAAGAAAGGGACTTCGCAACTCGCCGAAGGAAACTATGCTAACTGCAAATACACAACGGCAGCCGGACTTGTGGGTTCTTTCAGTCCCACGGCGCAAGCGCAAACAATATACTTCCCCAAAGATGGCAGCGAAGTAGACTTTATGGCTTATTATCCACAACGTGAAGGCATGAAAGCAGACTATAAAATGCCGCTAACCGTAGCCGATCAGACGACTTCCTCTAAAATTGATTTTATGACGGCTGAGCATTTGGAAGGCTTCTCTAAAGAAACGCCTCATGTAAGACTGCGTTTCTATCACCGCCTCTCCAAGATGATCTTTCAATTGAAGACGGAAGGAAACATAACACCGGAGCGCTTGAAAGGGGCAGAAGTATCTCTGATTGGGATGAACACAAAGGGCGAATATAATTTGCTTACCAACCAGTTAACGCCTGAACTGAGCGCCCGCCCGATCCTTGTACCGATGAATCTTGAAACAGGAGCAACAGGCCAGGCAATCGTGTTGCCTCGAAAGGCTGCGCGAGGGGTCGATCTACAAATCAAATTAAAGGATGGTGGTAGTTACACGGCGCACATGAGCGACACCTTGAACCTACGTGCCGGCTATCAATACACCTTCAAACTGACCCTCAAAAAGACGGAAATGACAATAACTGCCGATATTCAGGATTGGACGGATGCCGGCACAATAGATAAAGAGGCAGATGCTATTCGGATCATTGGCGGAACGACCGACAAATACTTTAAGACAGGAGATGAAATGACACTTTTTGCCACGACAAACATCACACAGGGCATAGACTTAGGAGCGTATGCTTATAATGCCTCAAACCAAACTTGGACAAGTACCCCTCCCGATTTCTGGGAAAACATAGACGGCACCGGCAGCGTTACGTTTCGCGCCAGCCATCTGGTAGCTCCGGCTCCTGACAAATCCAACCAATTGCCGGATATGTTGTTGGCAGAGGTGAAAGACGTAGCTCGGTATAAGGCCATCACGTTACCCTTTGTGCATGCCTATTCGTTGCTGATCGTGAAGTTGATCGCTCCTGCAGGTGGTTATACGGAGGCGGAGTTAGCCCAAGCAACCATCACCCTTCCGAACTATTTAACGGGAGCTACCGTTGGACAGGCCGTTTACAAGCCGGGAACCGACCGAAAGGATATCCAGCTATCAAAAGTAGCCGGTGAAGTTAGTTGGAAGGGATGCATACAACCCCAGACGATTGCGCCCAAAACGCCTTATATTATTGTCGGGTTAAACAAGAACCAATATAAGGTCAGTACAGGGGCAAACGAGGCGCAAGCATTCGTTGCCAACAAGAAGTTGACTATTATCATCACGTTGAAGAAAACCGAACTAACGGGTATCTCGGCTACCTATACTGATTGGGGGTTACTGCCCGACATTAATGTGGATACAGATCTGGATAAAGAATAAGAACAGCTAAAAGATAAACGCATCGTGAGACATAATAGATTAACAGCAGTCATCTTTGCTTGTACAATTGCCCTGGTTGCTTGTAGTAACGACGAAGAGATTAGCAAGGATTTAGAGAATAAGACCGGCGACGAACTGGTTATTTCTGCCGGATTAGAGACCTCGGTTGTGACGGACGCGAAAGGACGATCAACGAAGGCATCACTCCCGGCGGTGGGTAGTGTTACTGCCTTTACAAATCAGGAATTTACGCTTATTGTAAAGGAGAATCGCACAGGTGAAGATCAGGGAAAGAGCTTGACCGTAGCAACTGCAAAGACAGACGCCACTCTTACGGGCACACCGATCGGTGTACATGATAATCAGGTAGATCCCGCTAAAGCGGCTTTAACACCTAAGCTTTATTGGGACGATTTGGGTGGAAAGTTGGCAAACATCAACTTGGTCGGTATTCATCCCACCACGGCCAATCCTGGACTAAAGACAGATAATATCATTTGGGAGGTGCAGTCCGATCAAAGCTCAGGATCAACGGCTTCTGATCTGATGCTGGCTTATCGCCCGGCTTATACCTATTCGGATAAGTCTACGGCTGCCAACCTCAACTTCAACCA
>JAVVRI010000182.1:0-3780 GCA_036654795.1 Tannerellaceae bacterium | reverse complement strand
CCGATGGTTTGAATAAGGAGGTGCTCGTAAAGTACCTCCTTGTTTCACGTTTCACTGTAATCTGCAGTCCATTACGATGTTATGTCTGTGAAAGGAGATTCGGATATTTCTATTTTAAGGTTCCGCTATCCGAACCAACAGCTTTTCCCCCCCAAAAAATGTCAGATGTACCATCAATGCGTCTGATTATTCAATATTTAATGTTTGCAAGCACCAAAATAGGTGAATTTTCTGACATAGCCAAGTGTTTGTAGACTTTTGTTTATCAAGCACTTGTACTTTTTATGAAAAAAGGCACTGCGAAATTAAGGATAATACATTCGTCCGAACGATTAGTACTTTCCATAGATTATTTATAGGTCGCAATTTGGTTATCTGAAAGATTATCATGTAATTTGTATTAAAATAAAAAGAAGATGAAGAACGAATTCCTCCAAACTGAAGAAGCAATCGTTGCGATGCTCAAAACCGTATATGATCCTGAAATACCGGTCAATGTATATGATCTTGGACTAATCTACAAAGTGGATGTGGACGATGAGAAAAACGTACGCATAGACATGACACTGACCGCCCCGAATTGTCCGGCAGCAGACTTTATTGTAGAAGATGTGCGCATGAAGGTGGAGTCGGTTCAGGATGTACAAAACGTAGAGATCAACCTTGTATTCGAACCCGAATGGGATCGAGAGATGATGACAGAAGAAGCCAAATTTGAGTTGGGTTTCCTTTAAACCGCCCTCTCATCCCCACCCAAACAACAAATGGAAGAATCCCGCAAAAAGATATATTTCGCATCAGACGCCCACTTGGGCGCCCGTTTTCATGCTGATCCACGTGCGATAGAACAAAAGCTTGTACGCTGGCTGGAGAGTATCAAGTACGAGGCCGCTGCCATCTGGTTTCTAGGCGATATGTTCGACTATTGGTATGAATACAAGTACGTAGTGCCTAAAGGCTTTACCCGTTTTCTGGGGAAGCTGTCCGAGCTGGCAGACAGCGGGGTGGAGATACATATCTTTATTGGTAATCACGACATTTGGATGTTCGACTATCTGCCCGCCGAGGTTGGTGCCGTCATCCACCGTGAGCCCCTCACTATTGACCTATTGGGTAAACGTTTCTTTCTAGCACACGGAGACGAAGTGGATTATCGCAGCACTGCCTTTCGCCTAATCCGCGCCGTGTTTCGCAATAAGTTCTGCCAATTGCTATACGGAGGTATTCATCCACGTTGGACGTTCGGATTCGCACTTGGATGGTCGCTCAACAGCCGCAAGGACGGATTGAAAAGCAATGAGGCGCAAACCTATCAAGGCGAGGCAAGCGAATACCTGATCCGCTTCGCTAAAGAGTATCTGACAAACCATCCGGACATCAATTTTTTCATCTTTGGGCACCGTCACATCCTGCTCGACCTGATGCTGAGCCGCACTTCACGACTACTTATTGCCGGGGACTGGATGCAATATTTCTCCTACATCGAATGGGACGGCGAGGTACTTTTACTCCAACAATTCGAAGATTAAAGACAATTACAGCCACCAGACAGAAATAATTATAGATTAACAGGCATTAATTTTGCGTCTTTAATGGTTTTTTGATAGCTTTATCCCCCATTATTGAGAGTTATTAACACCAAACACACCGCCTATATGAATAATTACAAGTTAAGAATGCAACTATACTATCTGATAGCATTCGTCCTTTTTCACTCCCTTCCCTGCCACGCGTGGGACTTTGCCGAACACCGTAAGATTGGAGACCGCGCCATGAGTCTGATGCCAGCACAATTGGTAAAGGCCGGACTTTATCCCGACGAACAAACCGCCCAACAAGAGCTATTCTCGATTATCGACATGGTGCAACTGGAAGGTTCAAATACCTACGTGATGAATGAACTTACCCAAATGCCCAACATCGTAACCTACGGCACTCTGTGCGGACTGGCCGGAGACCATGTGGAGAATCCTTTATTGCTGGAAACAGGATTGCAGACACACTTTTCGAAAACGAACCGTACGCTGGCACTCGAAAATAAAGCAATAAGCGAATTCTTGACCGGAGCATCCAGCAAAGAACTACTGAACATCAATCTGGCCTACGGACTACTGGCCATTAAAGACCTTTCCCACTTCTACAGCTACGGCGAAAGCATGAACGATCATCTAGAAATGATTGATCCGAAACTGATAAGTCGGTTGCAGAAACCTTCGGAAGTAAACGCCGTATTCGCCAAACTGAACAAACTGCCTTCCATAAGTAAATATTTCTGCATCCATATCTTTGCCATCTATCTGGCCGAAGAGGGGGGGAAGGAGCTACGGGCAGGAAATAAAAAGGACGCAGACAACTTAATGTTCTACTCCATCCTTTACGAAGCCTTTGCCGAACATTTCCTACAGGACTCCTTTGCCTCAGGGCACCAGATGGTAAACCGCGGCATTAACGCTTCGGCGGTGTCTAACAACAAGAGTTTGCACGACTTTTACAACACGATACCGGTAGAAACTGCCAACATGAAGGGCGAAGTATGGACAGCCTTAGGAGACAAACGTCTGAATCAAAACGAAATGAGCTATCAATCCGCCGAGAACTACAAGCATATCCGAGTAACCGAAAAACAACCTTACTGGCTGGATAAAGGGGACAGTTACGAGCGGGAAACCCTCGTCTTCCACCAAGTGGTCATGGCCACCTGCGAATCGATTACAGAGGTATGGCAAGCCTATAAACGGGCTGAGCAGTCGAGCAACCACAACACGCTGGAGGCATTGCCCAATGAAGAGGAAGATATGCCCCAATTTATCTACGACAACTATCCGGTAGTGCGTCACTTTCCGATTCCTTTTGGTACCGACCTGAACAGCCTGCCGCTGGATTCGGAAGTAGCCGAACGTAAAGACTCGTTGCAACTGATCGTACAAACGCCGTTTACACGTAACTTTATCCGTTCGCGCGTAGCAAACTCCCTCATGTTTCTTGTTGGCATACCCATTGGCATGGATCATACCGGCATGATGACCTATGGCGGGCGATTGAACATCAGTATGATGAACTGGCATAAGTTTGGTAACGGCAAGGGAATGACGATGAGTGCGGGCGACATTGCCCAGTGGGTTAATCCGACCATCTCCGGATACTACATGCACACCCCTCCCGACTCGAAGGTACTTCGTAACTGGCAGATAAAAGGGGGTGTAAACTATGATATGGATATCTTTGTCTCTCCAAAGCGCTTTCTTGGCCTATACGGTTATATGGAAATGGGTATAGATCGCCGAAACAACGAGACGCGCTTCCTCGTAGCTCCATCGATTGGCCTACAGTTAGGCTCCTTGATTGGTATGCACAACTTTAACATGCCTGCATGGTTGCGCATCCCGCTAGGCATCATCCTGCCCATTAAGTTTGCTATCACATGCAACAAGGCTGCCGGACGTCCGGTAGAGTGGGTGAGCAATATGGAAGTAAATATTCTCTTTTAAAACAGCACCTCTGTTTGCCAATTGCCTATCGCAACAAAAAAGTAGGTGATGGGCGCAAGAAAGTAAACTACGAAAAGGAGCAAGATAGAGATCAGGCGGGAATCTCTTCCATCAATGCCAACTCCCAACTCTTCCATACTAACGTAATGAGGCGCAGCTTACCGGCGGCACGTGCTTCTGCCACCCACTCGTCGTCGGCATATTGTTGAAGCTGGGTAGCGGCTTCGTCGGCTAATACACGTATGTCAGACTCTTTTGCGCCTGCTTTAGCATACTTAACTTCTAAGAGGAA
>JAVVRI010000181.1:0-3817 GCA_036654795.1 Tannerellaceae bacterium | reverse complement strand
CAGAGCAACAGATAGATGGAGGTGTGAAACGTGGAATAATAATTCTAAAATCCGCCGAACTCTTCTGTATGGATCAAGAGCAGCTACTCTCGCTAATTCTACTTGACAACCGGAGGTTGAAGGCTATGAGGGAGCTCGCTCAAACTGCATAAAAATTACTTCCGAAACTTGAGTTATATCTGTTTCAGGATCAAATCGCTGGTAGATTCCCGTATAATTGAGTGAGATAAGTCGTTTAAACAACTAAAAACAACTGTTTGTTATGAGTAAAGTAAGATCGATTATTGAGTTTGTCTTTTCCTTCCTCGGCTTTTTGTTGAACTTTAAAAAGAAGAAAGATGAATAACCTCCATTACCATCCTCCCATCCGCGGCCGGCCGCTGCGGTTTGTCTTTGCTTTTATTATATTCCTCTTTTTTTATTAAAGTAGTCTCGCCGGGAATCGAACCCGAATCTAAAGTTTAGGAAACTTCTATTCTATCCGTTGAACTACGGGACCCTCTTTTGCTTCTATTTCTATGATGAGTGGCGCAAAAGTATAACCTTTTCTGCAGATTGGCAAGTATTCAGCAATTAAACTGTCTTTTAATCGAAGAGGCTTTGCATGACGGCGACGGACTTTAACTCAGGAAAGTCGGGGAGGTGGAGGCGGTAATACTCCACGATGCGCCGGATGATGCTGACCCGCTCGCCGCGCGAAAAGGTGTAGAGCGACATGTTTTCGAAACTGATTCGGAGCAGGCGCGCAAAGACAAGGCTTTCTTCGCGGCTAAGCTGGTGGGCGTGGAGGGGGGGCTGGTCGCAGAAAACGCCGCCCAGCATGTCGAACCAGGCACCTTCGCGATAAGAGTCGACGTTTGGAAAGATCCCCAAGTAATGGAGCAGCTGGAGGAGGAAGACGAGGTGGAAATTGGCTATTCCTTTGTCGGCAAACTCCAGCAGGTGGATGGAGCGGTAGAGGTATTCGAAGAGGCGCTCGTCTGGTTCCGTCTCCCTAACCACCCGAAAAAGTACTTCGGAAAGGAAGAGTACCAGTACGTTTTTGACCGGGTCGCAGAAGAGGTTGGTCATGGGGAAACAGAGCTTCGTCTCCTTGATGCGCTGAAGGTCGCGCTTAGGAAGGTGTTCCACCTCCATCTCGACCACCGAAAGCGGCATGAAGAGTGCTTTCGAGACGGTACTTTTCTTGCCACGGCTTCGGGCTACTAGGTAGGCTACCCGCCCGAAGGCCTCCGTGTACATATATACAATGGTATATTTATCTGTATAGGAAATAGAATGTAATACAATTCCTCGTGTTTTACTGAGCATAATGCGTATCTTTGCGTGTACAAACATACGCATAATAACCGAAATAATCCTTATCGAGATATGTTAGATCTTACAACACCCTCACTTCTTTTTTCGGCCATCTCGTTGATTCTGCTGGCGTATACAAACCGTTTTCTTTCCTATGCTGCCGTTGTACGCGCACTGAAGGAGAAGCACCAGCAGACACACGATCCGCGCGACATCGCCCAGATAGCCAATCTGAGTAAACGTTTGTACCTGACGCGGGCGATGCAGATATTAGGCATACTTAGTTTGCTGTTTTGCGTGGTGGCCATGTTTTTCATTTACATCACGTGGCAGTTGATAGCGGCTTGGATTTTTGGCATTGCGCTTCTTCTGCTGGCTGCTTCGCTCTGTATATGTATCTGGGAAATAAATATCTCGGTGAAGGCTTTGGAGATTTATTTGCAGGACATGAGTCCTAAAGAGAAGTTAAAATAATAAGGGTATTTAAATTTTCCTACGAAATGTTTTGGTGGTTTGCTGAGATGCACTATCTTTGCACTCGCAATCGGGAAATCAATTATCCTGAAGTGCTGAAAGCTCAGGCTTTTACGAGATGGCCCGTTCGTCTACCGGTTAGGACGCAAGATTTTCATTCTTGAAATGGGGGTTCGATTCCCCCACGGGCTACAATAAACAGAATTAAAGAATAAAATAAAGAGGATAGCTAAGAAATGGCAAATCATCAATCATCAGTTAAGAGAATTAGACAGACAAACGCAAAGCGTCTGCGTAATAGATATTATAACAAGACTGCAAGAAATGCAGTGCGTGCTTTGCGTGCTACGGCAGTGAAGGAAGAAGCTGAAGCTATGTTCCCGAAAGTATGCTCTATGTTAGATCGGTTGGCTAAGAAAAACGTTATTCATAAGAATAAGGCTGGCAACTTGAAGTCTAAATTGGCTAAGCATGTAAATGCTCTTTGTGCGTAATTGAACGTATTTTATCTCCGATGGCCCGTTCGTCTACCGGTTAGGACGCAAGATTTTCATTCTTGAAATGGGGGTTCGATTCCCCCACGGGCTACTTTTTGTGGGTGATAACAAATAGAATGCAGCTTTCGGAAGAAGCTGCATTTTTTGTGCCCTTTTATCTGCTAGTCGCTAATTTTTGCTATTTTCACACTCTTATCCGCCACCGAATCAATTATTTTTACTACATTTGTTAGCTTTTAGAATAAATAGATATTTACTGATTTTAAACGAGATAAACTCATGAGTGAAGAAATTAAGAATACCTCCGGCGAGTATTTAGCGGATAGTATTCAGGTGCTTGAAGGGTTAGAGGCAGTACGAAAAAGACCGGCCATGTATATTGGCGATATTAGTGAAAAAGGTCTCCACCATTTAGTGTACGAAGTAGTTGATAACTCAATAGACGAAGCACTGGCCGGATATTGCTCTCACATTGAAGTAGTGATTAATGAAGACAATTCTATTTCGGTAACCGATAATGGGCGTGGTATCCCGGTAGACCTGCATGAGAAAGAAAATAAATCGGCGCTTGAAGTCGTGCTTACCGTGCTACATGCGGGGGGTAAGTTTAACAAGGACTCGTATAAAGTGTCCGGTGGTCTGCATGGTGTTGGTGTATCCTGCGTAAATGCACTTTCCATCTATCTGAAGGCTGAAGTACGTCGTAACGGCAATGTGTACATGCAGGAGTATTCGTGTGGTAAGCCGACCAGCGAAGTGAAAATTGTAGGTTCAACGGACATAACCGGCACGACCATCACCTTTCTACCCGATCATAATATCTTTACTACTGCCGACTATCAGTATCGCATCTTGGCCGACCGCCTTCGCGAACTGGCTTTCCTGAATGCCGGAATCACACTGATGCTGACCGACCGTCGCGCAAAGAAAGAGGACGGTACGTTTAAAGGTGAAGTGTTTCTCTCTCACGATGGGCTAAAAGAATTTGTTCGTTACATCGACAAGGCAAAAGAGCCTCTGGTGGAAAACGTGATCCATATTGTTACTGAAAAGCAAGGCATACCGGTAGAGGTAGCCATGACATACAATACCTCGTACAACGAAACACTCTATTCCTACGTAAATAACATCAATACCATTGAAGGCGGTACGCACGTGTCCGGCTTTCGTCGTGGACTGACCCGCACGCTTAAAAAGTATGCTGAGGACAATAAGATGTTGGAAAAAGCAAAGATAGAAATACAAGGCGATGACTTCCGTGAAGGGTTGAGCGCTGTGATCTCCATCAAGGTGATGGAGCCCCAGTTTGAAGGACAAACCAAGACGAAGCTCGGAAACAACGAAGTGATGGGCGCCGTGGACATGGCCGTCAGCGAAGCGCTAGGCAACTACCTGGAGGAACATCCCAAAGAAGCAAAGATCATTGTAGATAAAGTAATCTTGGCCGCAACCGCCCGCCACGCTGCCCGTAAGGCACGCGAACTGGTGCAACGCAAATCGCCCCTGTCCGGTGGCGGACTGCCCGGTAAGTTGGCGGACTGCTCGTC
>JAVVRI010000180.1:0-3823 GCA_036654795.1 Tannerellaceae bacterium | reverse complement strand
TTCTAAAGATGGCAATTACTTTCGATGGCAAGCAGGTCTGGGTAAAAAGTCCAGAGAAGTAAAATAACTTCTACCGCAATAAGATTAGTTAGTTTTGGTTCTATTTGATGAATTAAACCATTAAACAAAATGATAAAACAGTTATATATATTCCCACTAGCATGTCTCGCACTGCCCCTGTTGGCAACAAACGTCACCGAAAAGCGACCTAACTTATTGATCATTATGGCCGATCAGTGGCGCGCAGACGCAATAGGCTTTCGAAACGTCGAACCGGTAAAGACGCCAAATGTAGATCAGTTGGCTACAGAAAGTATTGTGTTTACAAACGCGGTGAGTAATTTTCCTGTTTCATCTCCAGCCAGAGCGCAGCTGATGAGCGGTATGTTTCCAATCAACAATAAAGTAATCACCAATTGTAACAGTGACTCTGCACCTTATGGAGTGGAACTTCCCGAAAAGGCCGAATGCTGGTCTGACATACTCAAAGAAGAAGGTTATGCGTTAGGCTATATTGGAAAATGGCATCTGGATGCTCCCTACGAGCCGTATGTGGATTGCTCAAACAACAAAAGAGGAATCGCTTGGAACGAATGGTGCCCCCCCGAACGCCGCCATGGCTTCGACTATTGGTTGGCTTATGGTACCTACGACAACCACCTGCGCCCCCTTTATTGGGACACAAACGACAAACGCAACGAATTTAGCTATGTAGACCAATGGGGACCTGAATATGAGGCAGGCAAAGCGATTGATTTTATAAAAAACGACGAAAACAAGTATCGAAAGGACGATCAGTCTTTTGCCTTAGTTGTTTCAATGAACCCGCCTCATACAGGATATGACCTGGTTCCGGATAAATACAAAAAACTATATGCCGATCTGAATGTTGATTCGATTGCCGCCTCCAAACCAAACGTAGCAGCGATAACGGATAAAATGGGACAAAACTTCAGGCGGGTTCTAAAAGATTATTATGCGTGCATCAGTGGTGTGGACGAAAATATTGGACGTATACTAGAGGCTCTTGACAAGGAGGGATTACGTGAAAACACGATCGTAATCCTTACATCCGACCACGGGGATTGTATGGGCATGAACGGGCAGATAACCAAAAACACCATTTATGAAAACTCAATGCGCATACCACTACTCATTCGTTATCCGCAAAAAGTGAAAGCACGCATGGAAACGACCATGATGTCGTTGATGGATCTATACCCCACAATGCTTACGCTGGTCGGCCTAAACAACCGGATAGGAAAACAAGTGCAAGCCATCGATTACTCCCCATTAATCATATCGGGCGAAGGATCTTATCCAAAATCGCAGCCCTATTTTAAATATGTATACCTCGACAGTCTGGGCGGTACACGGGGTATACGGACAGAGCGATATAGTTATTGCATCGACTTCGAGCAAGGAAAATCGATAAATGTATTACTTTTCGATCGGGAGAAAGACCCGTTCCAGATAAACAACATAGCAGAAACAGCCGATCAAGCGTTGATAGCAGAACTAAACAAACAGCTTTATGAATGGCTAGTCAAAGCCAACGACCCATTGAGCAACCATTTTTGCATAGAGCCCCCAATCACCCAACAATAAAAACAACCTGAAACTATGGCCGGTTTATACCTACATGTCCCTTTTTGCACAAAGCGATGCTTGTATTGCGATTTCTTTTCGAATACGGATATGACATATAAAGAGAAGTACGTAAAGGCTGTAATCCGGGAGATGGAGCTGAGAAGCAACTACCTGGAAGGCGAGTCCATTGAGACAATTTACTTTGGAGGTGGCACGCCTTCTCAACTGCAAGCAACAGACTTTGAACGCATCTTTGCCGCCATTCACCAACTGTTCGACACAACAAACTGTAGCGAGATAACACTGGAAGCTAATCCGGACGATATGACGCCGGAATACATCGCCT
The DNA here is from genome assembly GCA_036654795.1 of Tannerellaceae bacterium. Classification (GTDB taxonomy): domain Bacteria; phylum Bacteroidota; class Bacteroidia; order Bacteroidales; family Tannerellaceae; genus JAVVRI01. Next base: position 1,887 of record JAVVRI010000180.1, on the reverse strand, counting down.
CACTCCGCACTCTTCCCTTCAATCGTATCAGTATGGGCGTACAAAGCTTCAAGGAGGCAGACCTGCGTTTCCTGAACCGCAGGCATGACCGCGCGCAGGCTCTTCGTGCCGTGGCTCTATGTAAGGAGAACGGATATGAGAACATCAGCATTGACCTGATCTACGGTCTGCCGGGACAGACAATGGATGACTGGGAGGAAAACCTGACGGAGGCCATCCGCCTTGACATCCCCCACCTTTCCGCTTACCATTTAATATATGAAGAGGGGACAGCCCTCTATCGCCTCAAGGAGGCCGGAAAGATCAAACCGATTGCAGAAGATCTGAGCGTAGCCCTCTTCTCTACCCTAATAGAACGCCTAACAGGAGCAGGATACCTGCATTATGAGATCTCCAACTTCGGAAAACCCGGGTTCTTCTCTGCCCATAACAGCTCCTATTGGAGAAACAAAAAATATATGGGCATCGGTCCCTCCGCCCACTCCTACAACCGGGCAGCTCGACAATGGAACGTCTCCTCCCTCCCACTCTATCTGAAAGGGATTGCAGCCGGCGCACCAGATGTTGAACGAGAGGAACTGGACAAACGCACACGATACAACGACCTAATCATTACCGGTCTGCGCACCATGTGGGGCGTGTCGCTAGACGAAATAGAAGCTATCTTCGGAGCCGATTATCGTACCTTTTGTCTCCGTCAAGCCGCACCGCATATAAAACAAGCGTTAATAATCAACTACAACAACACATTAACACTCTCACGGGAAGGGATTTTCATCTCCGACGGTCTCATGAGCGACCTTCTTATGGTCTAGTTTTGCACCAAACAGCGCCTTTAGACTACAAAACAAGGGGTAAAAGGTACATTTGCTGCACATTTTAGTGATATTTGAGAAAAAAAAGAACGAACATATCAAACTAATCCATATATTTGCAGCATCAAAATAGCAAACAGTGCCATACTTATACATTATATCGGGATGCAATGGAGCTGGGAAGACAACTGCTTCTTTTACAATTTTGCCGGAGATGCTAAAATGTAAAGAGTTTGTCAACTCGGATGAGATAGCAAAAGGGCTTTCTCCCTTTAACGCTGACAGCATTGCTGTAGCTGTTGAAGCAAGTCGTATTATGTATAAACGCATCAAGGAATTTATCGCCGCCGGCGAAACCTTTGCAATGGAAACAACACTGGCACCTCGCTCGATCATTAATTTGATCCGCGATGCGCATAAACATGGCTATTACGTAACGCTGCTCTATTTTTGGCTTAATACACCGGATTTAGCAGTTGAGCGCGTAAAAATGCGGGTTGCTGCCGGAGGGCACAATATAGACGAAGACACGATTCGTCGCCGCTACAAAGCTGGAATTCGCAATTTATTTGAACTTTATCTACCCGCAAGCGATTATTGGATGATAGCAGACAATTCCATGTCTCCAATGAAAATAATAGCCAAAGGGTTTAAGGATGAAAAGAGAGAGATATATAATTCAGTTATTTATAATAAACTTGAACATCATGAGTGAACAAGAGGTTAGAGAATTTGAAGAGAATATAGTTAAAGGTGCAAATATGGCTTTCCAACGTCTGGTTAGTGAAAAGAAAAAAGACAATGCAGAACTAGTATTCTCTCGTAACGGACACATTTTCCGCGTTAAAGCGGTCGATTTAGACAAAATGTTTTAAGGATTTCGATTTTATTGATAACAGGGTCAAGACTGTTTAAGAGGTAGCACAGTCCAGTGCGGACACCTTAAGCAGTCTTTACATTTTCCCCATACATCCTCCCATCTATCCCCCTTCTTTCGGAATTGTCAGTTTATTTATTGCGGATTTTAGAATTATTATTCCACGTTTCACACCTCTATCTATTTGTCGCTCTG
>JAVVRI010000179.1:1162-3863 GCA_036654795.1 Tannerellaceae bacterium | reverse complement strand
CGTCTCTCCAAAAAGAAACGTCAGATTGTTCATCTTTAGGGGCGCGGTCAAGAAAGCTATCATTGCAATTGGTGCCCATAAGTAAAACCAATGATAGAAGGCTATATTTTAGTTTCATAATTCAATACGCTGTTTAAAATGATAAATTAACACCAAATGAATAACTTCTCGTCAACGGATAATAGCTACCTGCATGGCTTAGCTCTGTAGATGTCTGGTTGTTGAAGTCGTAGGCCGATTCTGGGTCTGCACCGTCGAATCCACTAATTGTAAACAAGTTGTCTACGCTGAAGTACACTCTCAGGCGGCTGATGCCCGATTGACCCAGGCACTGGCGCGGAAGAGAATAACCCAACTGCAGGTTTCTCATCTTCAGGTAAGAAGCATCTTGCATCCAGAATGTTGAAGTCTGCCAGTTCTTGCTGGAAGCCTTTGTCGATAAGCGAGGTAGAGATCCGTTCGGATTTTCGGGTGTCCAACGATCCATATATGCTTCTGTCACTTTACCTCCATTATAGAATGCGCGTCCAATCTCGTCTTTTACAATACCGTCTACCATTCCGGCTCCCTGCAGCAAGGCGGAGAAGTCGAAGTTCTTATATTCAAATCCCAGATTCAAACCAAAGTTTAGTTTCGGGAAGTAGTTGCCGATAGACTTACGGTCTTTTTCATTGACAACCTTGTCATTATTCAAGTCTGCATATTTTAGGTCTCCGGGAACCGGTGTACCTGTCACCTGTTTGGGATGAGCATCAATCTCCGCCTGATCTTTGAAGATACCTTCGCAAACGTATCCATAGATGTTATTGATAGGGTCGCCTACAGAACGTCCCGGCGTATCACCACCGCTAAGGTCTGTAATTTCGTTATGCACGTAGCTGATGTTGAATGTAGCGTGATACTTGAAGTCGCGGATCGTGTTGTTGTGTCCTACAGATACTTCAAAACCGGTGTTGCGCACTTTACCTGCATTCTGCATAGGGGCATTTACGCCTACAATTTCCGGAATAGGGAGCATCAGCAGGATGTCGTTGGTGTTTTTCAAGAAGAAGTCTCCTGTGAAGTTCAACTTGCCACCAAACATGTCTGCATCAATACCGGCGTCTACCTGGCTGGTTGTTTCCCATGTGATGTCCTTGTTGGCCATGGTCGGAGTAATGGAGATACCCGGAGTCAGGGCATTGCTGAAGCTATAGTCGTAGCCGAAAGCATACGTGTTGTAGAAAGCGTAGTTGCCGATTTCTTGGTTACCCAACTGTCCCCATGATGCACGCAGTTTCAAGTTGTCTATCCATGATACATGGAAGAAGTCTTCCTGAGACACTCTCCATCCTGCCGAGAAGGAAGGGAAGGCACCGAAGCGGCTGTCTTTCGGGAAGCGGGATGTACCGTCATAGCGGATGTTTGCTTCCAGCAAGTAGCGGTCGTCATACGTATAGTTCACACGGCCGAAGGCAGAGCGCAAGGCATATTCCACCAGGTTTCCTTGTGTTTCCTGTGTCGTTACGTCTCCTGCATTGATTTCGCCAAGGCTGTTACTTGCCGGCAGGTCTTTGCGCAGAGCGGACATAAAGCGATACTGATTGTACAACTGAGAGTATCCGGCAAGCACTTTCAAGCCATGTTTACCAAAAGTCTTGTCATAGTTTAAATAGGCCTGCAGGTTGACTTCCAGTTTTTTGTTGTCGTAATTCTTTGCCATATTACGTGTTGTCTTGATCGGATCCACTGCGTCGGCACCATAAAATTTGATGCTCTTCTGGAAGATATGTTGATCAAGCAGGTTGAATGTAGCACCGGCATTACCACGCAAGGTCAGTCCGTCAATAATCTTATAGACGAAGGAGGCACTACCCTGAAAGTTGTTGTTGTAGAGTTTGCTTACACCGCTTTCGCGAGCAGAGGCCACCGAGTTATGCTCATTCTTGAACAAGCCGTAATGTCCGTTCTGAAACTGGATCGGTGTTACCGGAGTTTCGCGGAAGGCATAGTGCAACAGGTTCATTACTCCATCACCGGGACGACCCAGATTAGAAATGCCTTCTGCCGGTTCTTCTTGGCGGTCGCGATAGGCGGACATGTTCAACGAAAAGTCCAAGCGGCTGTTGATCTTGGCATCCAGATTGGCGCGTACATTAAACTTGTTATAATTCGTGTTTGGCAGCAATCCCTCTTTGTCATGATAGCCGAAAGACACAGAATATTTGACGCTTTCCGAACCTCCGTTCACACTCAGGTGATGGTTGTGGAACAAACCGTTCTCGCTCAGCAGGCTACCCAGCCAATCGCTGTTGCCGTAATGATCCGGGTCGCTTCCGTCAGCAAATTTCTGCAAAGCTGTTTCATTGTAGGGTTTAGGCAGTTTGTCATTGTCGTAAGCCTCATTCAGCAGGGTTGCATATCCGTATGAATCCAAAAACTTGGGAAGGCGTGTGGCAGATTGCCAGCCTATATAACCGTTGTAAGACACAACCGGTTTGCCGACCGTTCCTTTTTTGGTGGTGACAAGGATGACACCGTTTGCAGCACGCACACCATAAATAGAGGAGGCGGCAGCATCTTTCAGTACAGAAATGTTTTCAATATCATTCGGGTCTACGCTACCTAAAGAAGATTCTACACCATCAATGATAACCATCGCTTCGGCTTTCCCCAGAGTTCCTACACCACGTACGCGGAGTGAACCGGCGTCAGCACCGGG
>JAVVRI010000179.1:0-1152 GCA_036654795.1 Tannerellaceae bacterium | reverse complement strand
GTTGTCCGGAGTTTTGTACGATTGTAACACCAGACACTTGTCCGGTAAGCATATTCACCGTGTTCGGAGTTGTTCTGTTTTCCAGCATCTCTGCTTTGATGTTACTCACAGCTCCGGTTAAGTTCACTTTCTTTTGTGTGCCATAACCAACAACAACAACCTCATCCAGGTTTTGTGTGTCTTCGAGCAATTGAAGAGTGAAGACAGATTGGTTTCCAACCGGTATTTGTTTATCTAAATAACCAATATAAGAAACCTGCAATGTTGCATTGGCAGATACTTCCAGCGAAAATTGTCCATCGATGTTGGTGATGGTTCCATTTGTTGTTCCTTTCTCAATGACATTGGCTCCAATAATAGGAATACCCGCTTGGTCTGTAATTACACCCGTTAGTTTTCGGACCTGTTGGCTGATTGATACAGATTCCTCTTTGTCCATCGGAGCTGCTGCCAGAGCTTCCGGTAATGCGATGCCGGAACATAAAGCCAGGCATAAGCACATAGATGCTTTTTTAATAGTTCGTTGGGAAACTCTGGAACAGTTATTGTCCCATTTCGGAAATAGAAACATTTCTCGTTTCATAACATGTTAGTTTTTAAAATAATAAATTAAACAGGCAAAGACTATTGTGTTCTTTGATCTCAACTTCGTTTCCAAATATGAAATACCAGTTTCCATATTTGGAATATCGACGTCAGTTCATGTCAAATATAGGACGGCGAGTAAAACTACTTAACATTAATATGTTAATATGTGCTTAACATGTTGTATAACATATTTCTTTGCATACAAGCTTATTCTGCTTGTTTCTTTACGTTTATTTGAATGCTTTCTCTATTTTGTTTAAGTGCTTTCTTCTTTTATTGACAAAGTTTCAGTAACAATAGCTCGTTAAACTTTAAATTAATAAATAACTCAAGTTTCGGAAGTAACCTAAAGAAGTGCAAATAGAAATAAAAAAGGGAGTGACCTTAAAATATAAATATCTGAATCTCCTTTCACAGTCGTAACATCTTAACGAACTGCAAATTACGGTGAAACGTGAAACAAGGAGGTGCTTTCACGAGCACCTCCTTATTCAAACCATCGGTATTACCTGATACAAATTCCCTAACCGGATATGTTTACGTTCAACACCCAATGCCATTAGC
>JAVVRI010000178.1:0-3934 GCA_036654795.1 Tannerellaceae bacterium | reverse complement strand
CTCTCGCAAATTCTACTTGACAACCGGAGGTTGAAGGCTATGAGGGAGCTCGCTCAAACTGCATAAAAAATACTTCCGAAACTTGAACGTTTTAAATGCATATTCATGCTTTTAAGTTAGAATAGTCACTATATTTGTACGGTAACTGTGGTCAAGTGAACGAATAAACAGTTTATACAATTAAACATTATACGATGAAGAAAAAGAATGTATGTGCCTTCGTGATGGCCGCTCTGTTGTCGTGGACAGGAAACACGGCAAGTGCTGCCGGGTCGGATGGAACTTTTGATCCGGTAGAATATGCCAGCCCTTTGATGGGGTCTCAATCTTCCTATGAGTTGTCGACAGGGAATACCTATCCCGCGATTGCTCGCCCTTGGGGAATGAACTTTTGGACGCCTCAGACCGGAAAGATGGGCGACGGTTGGGCATATATGTACACCGCTAATAAGATTCGCGGTTTTAAGCAGACCCACCAGCCCAGTCCGTGGATCAACGATTACGGTCAGTTTTCCATTATGCCCGTAGTGGGTAGTCCTAAGTTTAACGAGGAGAAGCGTGCCAGCTGGTTCAGCCACAAGGCGGAAGTAGCCAAGCCGTATTATTACAAGGTCTATCTGGCCGATCACGATGTGATTACCGAAATTGTCCCTACAGATCGTGCGGCAATGTTTCGTTTTACCTTTCCCGAAAACGACAAGTCGTTTGTGGTGATTGATGCGTTCGACAAGGGCTCCTATATCAAGGTGATCCCCGAAGAAAACAAGATTATCGGCTATACGACAAAGAATAGCGGTGGTGTGCCGGATAATTTCAAAAACTACTTTATTATCCAGTTCGACAAGTCTTTTACCTACGAAGCTACCTTTGCTGATGCTGTGCTCAAGGATGGCACACGCGAGCAGACGGCCGACCATGTCGGTGCTGTGATTGGCTTTCAGACGGAAAAGGGGGAGATCGTGCACGCACGCGTAGCTTCGTCGTTTATCAGTTTTGAGCAGGCAGCTATTAACCTGAAAGAACTAGGCAATGACAACTTCGACACGTTGGTGACGAAGGGGAAAGAAGTCTGGAACAAGGCGCTGGGTACGCTCGAAGTGGAAGGTGGTACGCTCGATCAATATCGTACGTTCTACTCTTGTCTATATCGTTCGTTGCTTTTTCCTCGCAAGTTTTACGAGATTGATGCGGCCGGTAAGGTGGTGCACTATAGCCCCTATAATGGTGAGGTCCTACCCGGTTATATGTTTACTGATACCGGCTTTTGGGATACATTCCGATGTCTGTTCCCCTTCCTTAACCTAATGTTTCCGACGGTAAACAAGGAGATGCAGGAAGGCTTGATCAACGCTTACAAAGAGAGCGGCTTCTTTCCCGAATGGGCAAGTCCAGGACATCGTGGCTGCATGGTGGGCAATAACTCGGCCTCCATTCTGGTGGATGCCTACATGAAGGGTGTGAAGGTGGATGATTTGGAAACGCTTTATAAAGGTTTAATCCATGGCACGGAGAATGTGCATCCCACTGTTTCCTCTACCGGACGTCTTGGACATGAATATTACAACAAGCTAGGCTACGTTCCTTACGACGTTAATATTCAAGAAAACGCTGCCCGCACCTTGGAGTACGCTTATAACGACTGGTGTATCTACCAATTGGCAAAAGAGTTGAAGCGTCCGAAGAAGGAGCTCGACCTTTATGCCAAACGCGCACTCAACTACAAAAATCTTTATGATAAGGAGACAAAGCTAATGCGTGGTAAGAATCAGGACGGTACCTTCGTAGCTCCTTTCTCTCCGCTAAAGTGGGGGGATGCCTTTACTGAGGGTAACAGTTGGCACTATACGTGGTCTGTTTTTCACGACCCACAAGGTCTTATCGACCTGATGGGCGGGAAGAAGGAGTTTGTGACGATGCTCGACTCTGTCTTCGCCGTGCCACCCATCTTCGACGAAAGTTATTATGGACAGATTATCCATGAGATCCGTGAAATGCAGATAATGAACATGGGTAATTATGCGCATGGCAACCAACCAATCCAACACATGATCTACCTCTATAACTACGCCGGCCAGCCTTGGAAAGCGCAATATTGGGTGCGTGAGGTGATGAACAAGATGTATACGCCGACCCCTGATGGCTATTGTGGTGATGAGGATAACGGACAGACCTCTGCTTGGTATGTGTTCTCTGCTCTTGGATTCTATCCCGTGACACCCGGTACGACGCAATATGTGCTTGGCGCCCCGCTGTTCAAGAAGGCGACAATCCATTTTGAGAATGGAAAGAGTTTAGTGATTAATGCTCCCGACAACAGTGACAAGAACATTTATATAGAATCGATATCCTTCAACGGTGCGAACTACACGAAGAATTATGTGAACCATAGCGATTTGCTCAATGGCGGTGTGCTGAATATAAAGATGGGCGACAAGCCTAATTTGAACCGTGGTGTGAACCAGGAAGACTTCCCCTATTCGTTCTCGGTAGACGAGGCAGCAATAGTGAAGTCGGTTATTAAAAAGAAATAAACAATTAATTATGAAGACAATTCAAACAATAGCTTCTATTGCTACTTCTGCTTTTTTGCTTGCTTCGTGTGCGATAGATGGTCATGACAGAGGCTCGGCGCAGCAAGATCCGGTGGACTATGTGAATCCCTACATGGGAAATGTCAGCCACCTGTTGGTGCCGACTTATCCGACCGTACATTTGCCGAACAGCATGCTGCGCGTCTATCCCGAACGGGGCGATTTTACCGGAGACCTATTAGGGGGCTTGCCCGTGATCGTAACTAGTCATCGCGGAAGTTCGGCTTTTAACCTCAGTCCTTGGCAAGGGGAGGAGGCTGCCCTTCAGTCTGTCATTAATTATAGTTATGATCAGGAGAAGATTTTGCCTTATCGCTATCAGGTATATTTGGACGATGCCGGTATTGAGGTGGACTTTGCTCCTTCCCATCAGAGCGCTGTTTATAGCTTTGCCTTCGATAAGGTCACGCCGGCCTATCTCGTGTTCAATAGCCGTTCTGGCGAGTTGAAGAGCGAGGGTAACGCGATAAGCGGTTATCAATTTGTGGATAAGAATACGAAAGTCTACCTTTACGCACAAACTGATAAGATGCCTACGCAGTGTGGCGTGCTGGCTGATAGCACCGTGAAGTATGGCGAAAAGACCGTGACGGGTACGAATGCTGCCCTAGTGTTGGCGTTTGGTAAGGACATAAAGACGCTAGGCGTACGCTACGGCATCTCCTTCATTAGCGAAGAGCAAGCCAAAAAGAACTTGGAGCGCGAAATTGCCGCCTATGATGTGGACGTGGTTGCCAAAGTAGCTCGCAACGATTGGAACGACGCGTTGGGTAAGATTCAGGTGAAGGGCGGTACGCAGGATGAAAAGACTGTGTTTTATACATCACTTTACCGCTGTTATGAGCGTCCGGTAAACCTCAGTGAGGACGGCCGCTATTACAGTGCTTTCGACGGTAAGATACATGAAGACGGCGGTCGTCCCTTTTATACTGACGATTGGATTTGGGATACCTATCGCGCTACGCATCCGCTTCGTGTGCTGATGGAAAGCGAAACGGAGGGAAACATCATCAACTCCTACCTTTTGATGGCTGAGCAGATGGGTAACAACTGGATGCCTACTTTTCCTGAAGTAACGGGCGATTCTCGTCGTATGAACTCTAACCATGCTGTGGCTACCGTGATCGATGCTTACCGCAAAGGTTTGCGCGACTTTGATCTGGGAAAAGCTTATTTGGCTTGCAAGGCTGGGATAGAGGAGAAGACTTTGATCCCATGGTCGGCCGCACCAGCTGGTTGGTTGGACGCCTTTTACAAGGAGCATGGATACATCCCAGCCTTGAAACCGGGCGAAAAGGAGACGGTTCCGAATGTTTCCATTTGGGAAAAGCGCCAGCCTATCG
>JAVVRI010000177.1:0-3943 GCA_036654795.1 Tannerellaceae bacterium | reverse complement strand
TAGGCTCTACGCGACAGGTCAGGGCGGCCAATTCCAGGATCTTTACCGTAAAATCATACCAGCTACATACACCTTCGTTGGTATAATGATACGTACCGGGCACGAATAGCCCCTCTTCCGCCTTCCGAACGAGAGCGATCATTGTCTGAGCCAAATCGCCAGCATAAGTTGGCGTACCTACTTGATCAAAGATCACGCGCAGCATATCTCGCTCGGCACCGAGCCTGAGCATTGTCTTTACGAAGTTATTCCCATATTCAGAGTACAGCCAAGCCGTGCGGATAATAATGCTGTCAGGACATACCTGCATCAAGGTCTGTTCGCCAGCCAGCTTTGTACGTCCATAGGCTGAAACAGGACAGGGGGCATCCGTCTCCTGATAAGGACGACAGTTTGTCCCGTCGAAGACATAGTCGGTAGAAATATGAATCATCCTGGCGCTAACCTCGCGAGCCGCTTCTCCCAAATTGCGCACAGCGTCGCAGTTGATGCGCAGAGCCAACGCCTCGTCATCCTCCGCCCGATCTACCGCAGTATAGGCAGCACAGTTCAACACAAAGCCCGGCTGATGCTTCTTTACATAAGCCATGACGGCATGCGCGTCGCAAATATCCAGCGTGTCTACATCGGTAAATAAAAAAGTCGTATCGGGCAGCGATGCGGACAGACGGCGGAGGGCACTCCCCAACTGGCCGTTCGCTCCGGTAACTAGTATTGTTTTCATATCTGATCTTATTCTTCTAAATTAAGTGTCCCGTTCATCTCCTCCCGGTACTTCTCAGCAAGGAGCGCCAGAAAGGAACTGATCTGGCGGATTCCTTCTGTCGTATCGACCGTTACCTCCCTGCCCTGCATGCGCAGTAGCAGATAGCCATAGACGGCAGCAAAGCATGTTTCCAGTTCGGGAATATCTGTAGCCCCACCCGATTTGGCACGTAACTGCACAATATAGGGAAGCGTCTTGTAGTAGGCTGCGCCATATACCATCTCTTTAGGAGACTTCAATAGGCGCAGATGTAGATCGGTGAGGGTGATGATGACATTCCGATTGAGCTGTATATGCCCCTTTTCCTTTACCCCTTCGCTTTGCATCATCTCAATGAGTTCTTCGTACCAGCGGGCAATCTGCTCTTTAACATCGGCAGGCTGGTCATACTGCTCCACCACGGTGCGGCGGATAGCATCCATGTCGAAACGGTTGGCACGTATCAGGTCTTCCACCTGCCACATGTACAACAGATATTCGGCAATATTTTCTTTTCTTTTCTGCTTGGCAATAATCATGCCTGCAAAGATAAGCTATAATCAGATAACGATTGATAAAAATCGGTATCTTTTACACCCATCTGGCGGCAAGCCAGACGCGCAGCATTCAATAGCGCCGGAAAATCGGCATTTAATATACGGACGTGATAGTTACCGTAACGGGTTTGCAGGCAAGTCGCCCCTTCAAATTCTACTATTTCGGAGTTGTGATAAGGCATGGCGGTAATGTCGTCTCGTACCTGAGCCGCGAGTTGCGTCATGATTGGATCATTATCATAATAGATCAGTTTCCCTTCGCGCTCAATAGAGGCAGTAAACTTGCGACAAACATCCAGAGACGGCGCACCTTCCCCCCAAGTAAGATTGGCCAATATGGCTATATGGGGGCGATAAAACTCCGTGCTACGGCCTTTCTCAAAGATCAACGTAGGCTGCTCGTCACCGTCAATCAAAGCAATACGCGATTCGTAACTGAAGTTGACCCGGTCGGGGAGTTCGGGTATGCAATCCGTCAGAGCATAGTCGAAAGCCAGCTTTTGCCGTTTCAACGCGCTGACAATCATGGATAGGACAATTTCTTTTCCCGTGTGGCCAAAAACGACCACACGCATCTTATCTTTCGTCTGTTGAAAGATAAATTCCGGAATAGAAAGAATTAAAAGGCCTAGTTCTCTGGCTCGAATCAATTCCGGATTGTCCGGTCGAACCGTAGCACCCAACACTACGTAATGAATGTCCTTTGTTAAATAATTCGGATTCCAACCTTTCGGATAAAACAAACAACCAGCAGCGCGCAAAGCGGCTACCATCTCATCAGTCAACATCTCGTCCGATGCGCTGACCTCATATCCTTTTTCTCTAATAGCACGTAACAAGTCGAAGATGAGCGGCTCAGTTACGGCGATACAGTGAACTCTTCTCATTGGTTTAGATTTTGAGGCAAAAGTATAACAATTTCGCGACTTTATAATACGGTAATACGCAAAAACTTCATTACCTTTGACTATTAAATAGAATCTTCATGAGATTAGAACTGATAGACACCGGTTATTTTTATGCCGACGGCGGTGCCATGTTCGGCGCCATACCCAAAACAGCATGGCAACGCCGTTACCCGTGCAATGAGCAGAACGGCTGCGTCTTAGCAATGCGCTCCGCCTTGATACATACCGACTGTGGACGCGTTGTCCTCATCGACAACGGCGCCGGCAGCAAACAGCTCAAGCAGCTCAGCTATTACCACTTTTTCGACCCGACCGACCTGAACGCAGCGCTGCTGAAACGCGACACCAAGCCGGAAGAAATAACGGACATAGTCCTCACCCACCTCCACTTCGACCATTGCGGATACACCACCCAAGCAGAAGAAACAGAAGGACTCATCGTACCCACTTTTCCGAACGCCACCTGCTGGGTAAGCAGCGCGCAATGGCAAAACGCCCTTCACCCCCATCCACTGGAGCAAGGCTCCTACTTTCCAGAGAACATGCAGGCAGTGGAAGAGGCAGGCCTGCTCCGCCTGATCGAGGCAGACACCCGGCTCTGTCCCAACCTGCAACTACGACTCTACGACGGACACACGCCGGGACAAATTGCGGTCTACATAGAGACTCCGGAACGGACGTACGTATTTGCCGGTGATGTACTTCCACTAGCTGCCAGCGTCTCGCCGGAATGGATCTCGGCCTACGACACCTATCCCCTCACCTCTTACTACGAAAAGATACGTATGATGGAAGAGGCAGCCCTTGAAAGGCAAGCGCTCATCTACTGTCACGACGCCTATACACCCTGCACAACGATCAAAAAGGTAAACGAATTCTATCGGAAGGATCAAGTAATCGCTATGGATAAGGCTATTGTCTTTTAAAAGAATAATACCTACCTTTGAACACGAGATAGTATGTTTCACCTTAAAATATAAACGCATGAACAAACTAAGTAAGTATGCCCTCGCCCTAGTCGCCCTCATTGGCACCATGGCCTGCACAGAGGGTAAGAAAGTAACAGCGGACTATGGGATCATTCCTCTCCCGCAAGAGGTAGTACTAGCAGATGGAAGCCCCTTTGTATTAAAGTCTTCTACACAGATCGTCTACCCCGAAGGAAATAAACAGATGAAGCAGACAGCCGACTTTCTGGCTTCGTACATCCAACAATCCACCGGATACATACCAAAAGTAGTAGCACAAGAGACCGCACAAAAGGGCTGCATCAACCTGATGATGGGCAACGATGCTCAGAATAAGGAGGGCTACCAACTGACGGTGCAAAGCGACGGCATCAACATTGCCGGAGCCAGTGAGGCAGGCGTCTTCTATGGCGTACAAACCCTGCGCAAGTCCTTGCCAGCAACAGCTACAGGTAGCGCCATCGAGCTGCCTGCATGTACCATCAACGACTATCCGCGCTTCGCTTATCGCGGCATGATGCTAGACGTGAGCCGCCACTTTTTTCCTGTGGACTCCATCAAGCGAATGATCGACATCCTAGCACTCAACAACATCAACACCCTGCACTGGCATCTTAGCGACGATCAGGGTTGGCGCATCGAGATCAAGAAATATCCGAAGCTAACCGAAGTGGGAGCAAACCGCAAAGAGACTGTGATCGGTCGCAACTCCGGCAAATATGACGGCATCCCTTACGGAGGCTTCTATACGCAGGATCAGATACG
>JAVVRI010000176.1:0-3947 GCA_036654795.1 Tannerellaceae bacterium | reverse complement strand
AAGCACCGGCACGTTTACTTTGTCTCCGGTAAACATACTGATCCCTTTGCGTGCATCGGCTAGGGCAACCTCTTGCGGGGTACTTACTACGACGGCTCCGGTCAGTGCCAACGTCTGTACGACCGTTAAGTGGATGTCGCTCGTTCCTGGGGGCAGGTCTATCAGGAAGTAATCGAGTTCACCCCAATCAGCGTCTCCAATCAATTGTTTCAGGGCGTTGCTTGCCATGGCTCCGCGCCATAGCACGGCGTCTTCCTTATTGACGAAGAAACCAATGGAGAGCAGCTTTACGCCATAGTTTTCAGCCGGAACAATCAGTTCGCGGCCACCAATCTCCTCCATCACGGGGCGGGCGTCTTCCACTTGAAACATTTTGGGTTGAGAGGGGCCGAATATGTCGGCATCCAGCAAACCTACCTTATACCCCATGCCGGCTAAGGCAACGGCTAGGTTGGCAGCTACAGTGCTTTTGCCTACTCCCCCCTTGCCGGAGGATACGGCGATGATGTTTTTTACTCCGGGTAGTAGTTTGTCCGGTTCCGGACGTGCCGTCTGGTGTGCAAGGACGGTGATGTTTCCTTTGATCTCCACCTCTTCGCCTATGTAGGTGAGGATGGCCGTTTCAGCCGCCTTGACAACGGATTTGATGAACGGGTCGTTTGGTTTCTCAAATAGGAGGGAGAAGGATACTTTGTTTCCTTCGATGCGGATGTTGTCTTCCACCATACCAGCCGATACGAGGTCTTTGCCCGTACCCGGATAGCGCACTTTCGAGAGTGCGTCCATAATCAGTTTAGGATAGATAGCCATATTGATTGTTGTTTTTTTTGATGTTCTTATTATTTACCGGAGGCCAGCGCGCTGCGTTTGCTACGGTTGAAGCTGCGATAAGGATCGAGTTCTATCTCTACGTCTGGTTCCGTCAGCTCTTCTCGTTCTTCACAAACAAATTTGATGTACTTAATGTTCAGACCTCGTTCCAGCCACTGCTGCTCGTAGTAGGTTTTGATAGAGAGGATGTCGTCCGTCAGGTCGGAATGATAGAGGTCATCGTTGCTAAAGAGTACCGGATAGTGGTTTACTCTGACCATCTCAGATGTATAGGTGTACATGAAGTTACTGTCCGTCTTGAGGTGAACGATGCCGTCGGGTGTCAGTATTTGGCGGTATAGCTGCATGAAGCGAGTGGACGTTAGCCGCTTGTTGACCTTTTTCATCTGTGGGTCGGGGAAGGTGAGCCATATTTCAGCTACTTCGCCGGCTGCAAAGAAATGGGCAATCAGCTCAATGCTGGTGCGCAGGAAGGCAACGTTTGTCATCCCGGCCTCCAAGGACTCTTTGGCTCCACTCCACATACGGGCGCCCTTAATGTCGACACCGATGAAGTTTTTGTCCGGAAACAAGCGCCCCAGACCTACTGTGTATTCCCCTTTACCGCAGCCTAGCTCCAGTACAATAGGGTGGTTGTTCTTGAAGAAACGTTCGTTCCACCTCCCTTTCAGCTCGAAACCCTTTTCCTGAAGGATGCCGAATGGAAACTGGAACACATGCGGATAGCCCGCCATATCGTCAAACTTTGCTAATTTATTCTTTCCCATGCTGCAAAGATACTATATAATATTCGTCCCCAAAAATATTTTCCACCGTGAAGTTGCTACTTGCTCGTTGTTCAAGGTCACATTCAGTTGCTTATTATTTGTTCTTTGGCGTTATGAATCCAACCGGGTTGCGTGGCTTATCCGCCAGCTTCTTTTGAACTTGTAGCTCTGCCAGTGTCTGGTTGATCAGCTCCATTTGCATACGTGTGTCTTCGTTGATGTCGTTGTAGTCGGCAAACACTTCCTCCACGTAGCTTTTGAGTTCCTCCATCTGTTTTTCTAATTGTCCCATCCGGTCGGCTGGCGGATTGGCTATCAATTGGCGAATGGCAACGAAGGCACGCATAATGCTTATGTTTATTTGTACAGCAGTCTTTGAATTGAGTACGCTACTAAGCATTGCAACACCTAATTCAGTAAACGCATACGGATTGCGTCTAATACCCATTTTTATAGAATTGGAGGTCACAGTTTGTGACTTCCAATTTAGAGTTTCCTCATTGGTGAGCTGGAACATGAAGTCTTCGGGAAATCTATCTATATTACGTTTTACTGCTTGATTTAAGACTTTTGTTAAGACACTATACATTTCTGCCAAGTCACGGTCAAGCATCACCCGTTGACCTCTAATCTCGTAAATCTTGCTTTGGATAGTTTGCAGTTCGTTCATATCATCCATTCAGTTGCTTATTATTTGTCCTTTGGCGTTATGAATCCAACCGGGTTGCGTGGCTTATCCGCCAGCTTCTTTTGAACTTGTAGCTCTGCCAGTGTCTGGTTGATCAGCTCCATTTGCATACGTGTGTCTTCGTTGATGTCGTTGTAGTCGGCAAACACTTCCTCCACGTAGCTTTTGAGTTCCTCCATCTGTTTTTCTAATTGTCCCATCCGGTCGGCTGGCGGATTGGCTATCAATTGGCGAATGGCAACGAAGGCACGCATAATACCTCTGTTTATCTCAATAGCTGTATCAGAGTTGAGCACACTACTGAGCATCGAGACGCCCAACTCGGTGAAGGCGAAGGGTAAATACTTGAAGTTGCCGCCTCGCCCTTTGTTCAAGGTCACAATTTGTGATCTTGAAAGTTCGTCCTTTGTAAGTTCAAACATAAAGTCATCGCCCTCAAAACGTTTTACATTACGCTTTACTGCTTGTTTTAGCACTCTTGTTTCTATTCCATATATTTCGGCTAAGTCGAAGTCAAGCATCACCCGTTGACCTCTAATCTCGTAAATCTTGCTTTGGATAGTTTGCAGTTCGTTCATATCATCCGGCTTTACTATTTATACTTCTACCACAGAGTGGGTGGAAATCTATCGGCTGAGTCCTTTTCTTATCCTTTTTACCACCGTTTCCCCTTTGAAGTAGATAATCAGGGAGCTGACGATGATCAGCATGCCGGCTACGGTGCTGAATGTTGGATATTCGCCTGTCAGCATGATCCAGCTAAGGACGGCACCGAGTATGGGGTTGATGAGGCGGCACATATTGATGTCCGACACTTTTGTTCTGGGGGCTTGCAAGGCCATGAACCAAAGACTGAAGGCGAAGACAGAGATGAAGACCAGTGTGCCAAGGCTGACGTAAAAGCCTATCGGCTTGCCGATGAATGGATGGAAGCCTTCCGTCCATATGCCTACACCATAGAGGAGCAAGCCGCCGAAAAACATCTGTACGGCGTTGAGGAAGATCGGGTTTACCTTCCCTTTGTCTTCGGATACGGAGATGGCGGAATAGCCTTGCAATATAATATTGAGTAACAGGAGGGCAACGCCAATCATTCCTTTCGTGTCCAGCGGCTTGCCGTCGCTACCCATCCCGACGATCAGAAAGAGGCCGACCAGGCTGACCAGCAGACTGCTTACTTTATAGATGTTGAGCTTGTCGTTTCGGGCGATAAGGTGTGCTAGAAGTACGTTGATAAGGGGCGTCATTCCCATAATGATGGAGGAGATTGCTCCGCTTACAAAGTCTACCCCAAAGTAGAAGGCGGTATATCCCAGAAACATATTGATGAAGATCAGGTTTAGAAACAATTTGCCGTTTTGCTTGATCTCTTTCAACATCCCTCTGTGCCAAGTGTAGGCAAAGAGGATGATGCCAACGAGCGTAAACCGTAGCCCGGCAAAGTTCATGGGTGTGAAGTCGTAACTGAGCCCCTGTTTGATGAACGGGGTTACAATCGCCCATAGGATGGACGCAATAATGGCATAGATCAGACCTTTCTTCATAATTGTTTTTATCTAAATAAAAAACCCCGCCATCCTTTCGAATAGCGGGGTCTTTTTTGAAGTGAGCGAAAGACGGGACTCGAACCCGCGACCCTAACCTTGGCAAGGTTATGCTCT
>JAVVRI010000175.1:0-3959 GCA_036654795.1 Tannerellaceae bacterium | reverse complement strand
TTGCGTCTATGGAGACAACAGCATCGGTAATATCTAGTAAGAATTTTATTTTTGGTGCGGTTGCCCTGATATTTTGTCTAAACCAAATAAGATATATATCTTCGTGAATTAATTGAGTGTTATGAAACGAAGAACTTTTATAAAATCATCTGTAGCTATGGGGATGGGAGTGGGGGTAACCACCTATTCTGAAGCTCAAAACATGCAGCAGAGCCGTGAAGGAAAGAAACCACATGTGATTCTCATAATGACCGACCAGCAACGTGGGGATGCCCTAGGTTGTATGGGAAATAAGGCCGTTATCTCTCCTCATATTGATAGCTTGGCACGTGAAGGCTCCTTATTTGTTAGTGGTTATACCTCTTCTCCTAGTAGCACACCGGCACGTGCCGGATTGCTGACGGGTATGTCTCCTTGGAAACATGGTATGTTAGGTTATGGACGCGTGGCAGAGCGGTATACTTACGAAATGCCACAGATGATGCGTAATTTAGGTTATTATACCTTTGGCATAGGAAAAATGCATTGGTTCCCACAAAATGCTTTACATGGCTTTCATGCTACGTTGTTGGACGAAAGCGGGCGATCGGAGAGTCCTAACTTTATCAGTGACTATCGAAAATGGTTTCAACTGAACGCTCCGGCTGCTAATCCGGATCTGACGGGTATTGGATGGAATGATCACGGCTCAGCCACCTATAAGCTAGATGAAAAGCTACATCCTACAAGTTGGACAGGCCGGACTGCTTGCGAATTGATCCGTAATTATACGGACGATAAGCCACTTTTCCTGAAAGTTTCTTTTGCTCGCCCTCATAGTCCCTACGACCCTCCTAAACGCTATCTGGATATGTATGCCGATCGTGATATACCTGCACCGTCTGTGGGCGATTGGTGCGGTAAGTATGCCGAGCCGTTAGATCCAACAAAGGCTGCTTCCGATGCTCCGTTTGGTAATTTTGGTGATGAGTATGCCATTCGTTCCCGTCGTCATTATTATGCTAACGTTACCTTTATTGATGATCAGGTTGGTGAAATTATAAAGGTGCTGAAGGAAAAAGGAATGTATGATGATGCCGTGATTTGTTTTACGGCTGATCATGGGGATATGCTTGGTGATCATTATCATTGGCGAAAGACTTATCCGTATGAAGGCTCTACGCACATTCCTTTTATCGTGAAATGGCCGGCTGCTCTTCCTCTGAAGGTGACACGCGGTGCTGCTATTGAGCAACCAGTAGAATTGCGTGATTTCCTTCCTACCTTTATTGAGTTGGCTGGTGGAGTAGTGCCTCCTGATATGAATGGTGCTTCTTTATTAAAACTGGTACAGGGTAATGTTGCCGAATGGCGCAGGTATATTGACATGGAGCATGCCACTTGCTACAGCGACGATAATTATTGGTGCGCCTTGACTGATGGCAAGATAAAATACATTTGGAACTTTCACAATGGTAAAGAGCAACTGTTCGATTTGCAAACAGATCCGTTGGAGCGTACGGATTGTGTTGCCAATCCTGCTTATGCTGACTCTTTATTGACACTGCGTGAGGCCATGACAGTTCATTTGTCTGAACGTGGCGAATCGTTCGTAAAAGATGGAAAATTAGTCTTACGTACTTCCACCTTGCTTTACAGCCCTAATTTCCCAAAATAAATTATGTCTGAACGAATTCCCTTAAATATTAATTTGTATGATAAAAAGATGTTTGTTTCTACTGGTAGCTATCTATTACATGACAGGTTCGACGATGGCGCAAGATAGTCCGATTGTTTTGTTTCCTGCCGGAGCTCCGGGAGAAACCTCTGCTCTGATTGAAAAGGGCGATACGAATGGGGGTGAAACAGGTGGAAAGTCTGTTTTACGTCTTACCAATGTGTGTGTGCCGACAATCACAATCTACCCTGCATCGGGAAAGTCTCTTGACAGATCGGCTGTGGTTGTCTGTCCGGGAGGTGGATATGGTATTTTGGCCTATGACCTGGAAGGGGATGAGATTTGTCAGTGGCTAAATAAGATTGGCATTACGGCTGTCTTGTTAAAATATCGTGTGCCGCGTCGTGAAGGTTTACAAAAGCATGAAGCACCTTTGCAAGACGTGCAGCGGGCGATCGGCTACGTGCGGGCGCATGCTAAAGAGCTTAAGCTAAATCCTCATAAGATTGGTGTTATGGGCTTTTCAGCCGGTGCGCATCTTTCGGTGATGGCCAGTACGGCCTATGCCAAGCGTACGTACCCGTTGGTGGATGCCGCGGATCAGGCAAGCTGTCGTCCGGATTTTTGCCTGCTTGTCTATCCTGCCTATTTGGATGGCGAGAACTTTCGGTTGTCTCCTGAGATAAAAGTTACGACGGATACTCCTCCTACCTTGATGATACAGGCAGAAGATGATAAATCCTATATTAATAGTAGCTTGTTCTATTATTACGCATTGAAGGAAGCGGGTGTGCCTGCTTGGTTGCATTTGTATAGCAGAGGTGGGCATGGATATGGTCTGCGTGATACCGGTGCGGCAGTCAACGAATGGCCTGCTCGCGCAGAAGATTGGTTTCGTGAGATAGGTATTATAGAATAAAAACGTATGAGGACATACAGCGTACAAAGATTCTTCGTATCTTTGTACTCTCGAATCATGGGGCTGACCGGTATTGACAGCGGGCAGAAGTGGTTTGTAAGCATGTAGTGCGTGGTTAGCTAGCACTCAAATCTCAGATAACAAAAATTTTAACTGGCGAAAATGAATACGCTCTCGCTGCTTAATCGAAGTATAGTAGATTAAAGCTTAATCCTCGCAATAGTTGTGGGGACGGTACATCACCCGGATGCTGTGGTTCCGAAGCGGTCCGAATCGGTGGTGCAGGAATATCGGAGATAGTCTGAAAGAGTCCTTGGCTTTTAGGTGAAATAAAAAGGATAAGGGTTGAGTTGGTGGCTTCGGTCTTGCTCTCCCCCGACAATTAAAGCGAAGATAAACATGTAGAAAGCGAATTAATTCCTCGTTTGGACGAGAGTTCGAATCTCTCCAGCTCCACAAAGAAAGCCTGATAGTTATTTTGACTGTCAGGCTTTGCTGTCTTCATCAACAATGGCTCGTTAGCAAATAAAAATGGCTCGTTAGCTATTTATATTTGCTAACGAGCCATTTTCTCCTTGTTAATGAGATAAAATCGTGAATTATTATTTAGCGCTTTCTGCAGGAGCTTCTGCGGGAGCCTCTACAGGAGCAGCAGCAGCGGCAGCTTCAGCTTTCTTTGCAGCTTCAATGGCAGCCAGTTCGGCTTTCTTTTTAGCTATAATTTCAGCTTTTGCTTTGTTGGTTGCTTTTTCAGCATCCATACGAGCTTTTTCAGCAGCTTTTTCAGCTTCGCTAGCACTTTCTTTTACAGATAATTCAACATTTTGTTTGTTTTTCAACCAAGCCTGAAACTTTGTTTCAGCAGCTGCTTCGTCGAAAGCACCCTTCTTCACACCTTCCAATAAGTGTTTCTTCATGCAAACACCTTCACGAGAAAGAATGTTACGAGTTGTGTCTGTAGGTTGTGCGCCTACTTGTAACCAATACAAAGCTCTTTCGAAATTCAAATCTATTGTGGCAGGATTAGTGTTCGGATTATAAGAACCGATCCTTTCAATAAACTTTCCATCACGTGGAGCCCTGCTGTCTGCGACTACGATTTGGTAAAACGCGTACGATTTACGACCGTGTCTCTGCAATCTAATTTTTGTTGCCATCTCTTTGAATAATTTTTAATGCTGTTTGTATTAGCGGGTGCAAAGTTAAGCCTTTTTGTAAATAAAACAAACTTTAATCTGATAATATCTGCTCTTTATCTCCTAGTTTATGGTAATACAACCATCTGCTGGCCAATACCTAGCCGAAATATATTTTTCAACATGATATTATCCTCAAATCCGCAACAGTACCCCATTGCCATTGATTAGACGATCCATTCCATTT
>JAVVRI010000174.1:0-4221 GCA_036654795.1 Tannerellaceae bacterium | reverse complement strand
TACTGTGGCAGTAGCGGTTGCTATCGAACAGGCGATGACGAAGTAAGAGATTATTTCAATATAAAAAAGCCCCTGCAACCTTATCAATTGCAGGGGCTTTTTTATATTAGAATATACGTTTACAGACCTTCAGTCAGTGCTTTCCACAAATTGTCTTCGGGGACAGGGGCAACGATCTTTATCTTTTCTTTCGATACGGGGTGGATAAACTCGGCACTACGGGCATGCAAGCTGATACCTCCGTCTTTGTTTGAACGGTCGAAACCATACTTCAGGTCCCCTTTAATGGGACAACCCATCTTTGCCAACTGGCAACGGATCTGATGATGACGGCCTGTCTTCAAGTCTATCTCCAACAGATAGTAATTATCGCCACGAGCTATCAATTTATAGTGAAGGATGGCATTCTTTGAATCCGGCTTTTCTTCATCGTAGGCATAACTCTTGTTTTGCTTTTCGTTTCGAACCAACCAATTCTCTAACGCGCCCTCTTCAGCGGGTGGACAGTTCTTTACAATCGCCCAGTAAGTCTTTTTCACTTCGCCGGCGCGAAACATCTCGTTCAAGCGGGGAAGTGCCTTGCTAGTCTTGGCAAAGAGCACAACGCCTGTTACAGGGCGATCCAGACGATGCGCAACGCCCACGTACACATTACCCGGTTTACAATACTTCTCCTTCAGCCAGTCTTTAAGAAGGTCTGAAAGAGGAGTATCGCCGGTCTTATCTCCTTGTACAATCTCGCGACATGTTTTATTGACCGCAATAATGTGATTGTCTTCGTAGATAACTTCCATATTACATATTCATACCGCCACAGCAGTGAATCACCTGTCCGGTTACGTAAGATGACAAGTCGGAAGCTAGGAAGGTAGCAACATTAGCCACATCTTCCGGCGTACCGCCACGACGAAGCGGAATCTGTTTTGCCCACTCGGCACGAACTTCTTCCGACAAAGCTGCCGTCATATCCGTAATAATAAAGCCCGGAGCAATGGCATTAGCACGTACACCGCGTGAACCCAACTCTTTGGCAATACTCTTAGCCAAACCAATCATACCAGCCTTAGATGCTGAATAATTAGCCTGTCCGGCATTACCGGAAACACCTACTACAGATGCCATATTGATAATACTTCCCCCTCTTTGCTTCATCATCACCGGAGTAATGGCATGCACAAAGTTAAAAGCTGACTTCAGGTTTACATTGATTACCATGTCCCACTGTTGTTCCGACATACGCATCATCAGTCCGTCGCGAGTGATACCGGCATTGTTCACCAAAATATCTACGCGTCCGAAGTCCTTTACTATTTCAGCAACCACATTGTGTGTGTCCTCAAAGTTAGCAGCATTAGAAGCATATCCCTTTGCTTTTACACCAAGGGCTTCGATTTCTTTTTGTGTTGCCATACCATTCTCGTCGATTGCCAAATCCGTAAATGCAATATTTGCACCTTCAGCAGCAAATTTCATTGCAATAGCCTTACCGATGCCACGTGCGGCTCCAGTTATAACAGCAACTTTACCTTCCAATAATTTCATAACGCTTGTATTTTATTATTTAACATTTTATCAGACAAGCACCGGCTGAATAGCCGCCGCCAAATACGGTAATACATACCAAATCGTCCTTCTTGAAGTTTTTCTCATTTTGAGCATAAACAAGGGCAGAACTTACCGAACCAGTGTTACCTAGTTCTTCAATATTATGAAGGAACCTATCTTCGGGAAGTCCCAGCTGTTTGGCAATATTTGACATAATACGCATATTTGCCTGATGGCCTATAAAATACGTCAAATCCTCCAATGTATAGCCGTTCTTCTCCAACAAATAGAGCGCATTCTTAGGCATATACGTACATGCCTGAATAAACACGTCGCGACCTTCAGGCATCATGATGCCACCATCTCGCGGACGAAGTTGCACGCTTTCCGGCCCTTTGCCCAAATAGCCCAAACCTTGAGTAAAAACCTCTACAATCTGCTGATCGTGCTCCGTCTGGCGTTCTTTAGAGATAAAAAAAGCAGCGGCAGCGTCGCCCCACAAGTGTCCAGCTTTTGGATCCGTTTCGTTATAGTAGGCCGAGTTCTTGTCTGCAGAAAGCACCAAAGCCTTGGTTGCTTTTCCGGAAGCAAAGTAACCCTCCACTATCTCAAGCGCATTTACAAAAGAAGAACAAGCAGAAGAGACATACAAAGCCTTTGCATTTGTTATGTTGAACTCACGTTGCGTAACGTGAGCTGCCGTAGCCACTGTGTCGAATGGAGAATATGACGCTGAAACGAT
This sequence comes from Tannerellaceae bacterium, assembly GCA_036654795.1. Taxonomy (GTDB): domain Bacteria; phylum Bacteroidota; class Bacteroidia; order Bacteroidales; family Tannerellaceae; genus JAVVRI01. Next base: position 1,934 of record JAVVRI010000174.1, on the reverse strand, counting down.
CAAATCAACATCCGTTATGTCGTACGACAAACGGGGAAGCGCATCGCGTACTGCTTCGATTCCCATTGTATTAATATTCTCTTCAGGTTTCGCTTTCGACCGGGTTTTGATGCCGGTACGTTGTTCTATCCACTCGCTTGTCAACCCATTCAATTCTAAAAAGTGATGGTTATGTACTCGTTCTTCGGGTACATATACCCCTGTTGCATTAATAAACATCCTTGGTTACTTTATCTTTATTCCGTTGAATATTAAATTCATTACATTATCTCGTCTTTTGATTCGCTGGTTGATATTGTCACCCATCAAACCTCTGATATACGGTACCTCCAACCCCTTGAGGGCATGATGAAGCACAAGCGCCGTAATGTAAGTATCAGGCATACTAAAAACGCCCTCCTTTACCCCAGCATCTAATATACCCTTGATTATCTCTACCTCGCGAATGTCAAAACTCTTTCTCACTTTCTCCACCCTCCAGATGTCACGAAAAAAAGTAGCCCGCAGCGTTCCGTTACGAAACACAAGCGCCTTAATCGCATCCAACCTTGAGTATATAAAGGTCATCAGTTTTTCATCCGCCGGCAAATCCTTGCCTGCAACGTCTAGCAACATTTTATATAACTGATCCAATTCCGACTCTACAACAGCCAGATAAATCTCGTTTTTACTTTTAAAGTAAGTATATAACGTACGCCTTCCCTTACGAGATGCTTGTGCAATATCATTCATTGTGGTGTTGTCTACCCCGATGCGGGCAAACAATTGTCTGGCCACATCCACCAACATGTCACGTGTTTTAGAAACTGTCATCGGCATTGTATTGCACATTTTGATTGAAACTGTGCGCAAAGTACTTAAAAAAGATTGTATCTACCAAGTATATTAAAATAAACTTGCAATAAATTTGTTTTGTATTGAAAAACTCCTACCTTTGTACTCGCAATCCAGATTAAGGATTAGCAATCATAAATCGCGGAGTGGAGCAGTGGTAGCTCGTTGGGCTCATAACCCAAAGGTCATAGGTTCGAGTCCTGTCTCCGCAACAATTTAAGAAGAGAATCAAAGCAATTTGATTCTCTCTTTTTTTACACACGATTCTATTAATCATGAAGCCGAACCAGACTTCGGTTAATCAAGAAAATCGTCTTCTTTCACGACAACAACTCTACTATTAGGTAAATCCGGAATATAAAGAACTCCATTCGCTGTGGATATATCAGCCGGTCCCGCCAAGCCTTGTTCCAATGATAAGTCAAGCGGAGTAATCTTTTTGCTCTTCAGATCGACTTTTAACAGCTGTACCGGCGACCAATTGGTGATATATAAAGCTTTTTTGTTCGTTGAAAGAGCTATTCCATCATATTGCCCGGAAACAGTAATAAAACGTTCCGGTCTGGGAGTATCCAAGTCGGCTATGCGATAAATTACGTTTTTGTCGGTCGTTTTTCCATCTGCGGGATACGAGGCGATATACATAACTCCATCCTCGATAAGCAGTCCGTTGGGTCCTGCCACGTTTACCCATTCAACAGGAGCACCTATGTGTGAAAGGTCTGAAATATCTATCTTGTATATTTTATCCGTATTGGTAACTGACACATACAGATTGTTTCCGGAAGCCACGAGGTCGTTTACAAACAAATTCCCTTCGGGCATATTTATAATGTACGGTTTAAGGGAAGAGTTGTCCAGATTATAAACGACAACCTTGTTTACATCGCAGACGAACAGATACCCGTTGCGGACAAACATTCCCTTCGGGGCTGATAAAAAGCCATCCGATGGAATCAGAACCGTATTCTTACCCTCTTTAGAATAAACGATATATCCTTTCCCTTCGGAGTTGAGGGGATTAAGCTGTTCCGTTCCGAAGTTAGCAATCAGCAAGCCATCCTTATAAGGATAAGTACTTTCGTTGAACCGGATATTTT
>JAVVRI010000173.1:0-4227 GCA_036654795.1 Tannerellaceae bacterium | reverse complement strand
TTTAAGCGAATCACCTATGTTATCTTTTAAATATGTCCTGACAAAGAGTCATTATCTATATCTGCAGCAGATATATTCCAGCGTCTAAAAAATATAATTCGTCAGCAATGCGTGGCGTATCTCCCGGTAGTTTCGTATTGCACGTTTCACCGTAATCTGCAGTTCGTTAATGTGTTATATCTGTGAAAGGAGATTCGGATATTTCTATTTTAAGGTCACTCCCTTTCTTATTTCTTTTTTCACTCCTTTAGGTTACTTCCGAAACTTGAGTAAGCTGAATGGTGTAAGTCCACTATGCGGATTTGTTCGGTAAATAAAGTTGACATGTTAACCAAAACTGACGTTTATTGTTTTATATTTGTCGTCTATTTAATCTGTTAGATACAATTTAATTACTCTATTATGAAGAATATATTACTCATGCTGACTATGGTCGTATCGGCATTGTGTCTGCCTTGCACCTCCCGGTCGCAGGTTGTTAGTGAGGCGCCTGCCTTAATCCCCGTTCCCCGACAGATGACGGTTAGGGCGGATTATTTCATCTTAAGTAGCACAACGGCTGTCTCTTTCGATGCTGGTAACAAACAATTGGCTTCCATTGCGCGTTATATGAATGATAAGATTGCGCCGGCCACCGGTTTTGAGTTGCCTATGGGTAAAAAGGGAAAGATAATATTTAATTTGACTCGCGATGAGGCGCTCGGAAATGAGGGCTATCGTCTGCAAGTAAATAAGACCGATGTGGTGCTGACGGCTCATTGTCCGGCGGGTATTTTTTATGGCGTGCAGACTTTGCTGCAAATGCTCCCTGCTGGGATTAAGAGCCACGCGCTGCAAGCAGCCAATGTAGCTTGGACGATTCCCTGCACAGATATAACGGACACTCCTGCTTTCCCTTGGCGTGGATTGATGTTGGACGTGAGCCGCCATTGGTTTACCAAGGAGGAGGTGAAGCGATATATAGACCAATTGGCCGAATATAAACTGAATGTCTTCCATTGGCATCTGACGGATGATCAAGGATGGCGTATCGAGATAAAGACCCTTCCCCGTCTGACCGAAGCAGGCGCTTTGCGTGCTCCGCGTGTGGGGCAGTGGTGGCAACGCGAACGACAGTTGCCGGGTGAAGAGGCTACTTATGGAGGATATTATACGCAAGAAGATATAAAAGAAGTGCTGGCCTATGCCGCCGAGCGTTACGTACGAGTCATACCGGAGATTGACGTGCCGGGGCATAGCTTGGCTGCACTCGTTGCTTATTCTGATTTGGCTTGCTTGAAGGCGCCGGAGACGATCAATGTGGGCAACAAGTTTTATGGTGAAGACGAAAATACCCTCTGCGTAGGTAATGAGGAAACATTTCGGTTTATGGATAAGGTGCTGACGGAGGTGTCTGCCCTTTTTCCGGATGAATACGTGCATATTGGTGGTGATGAGTGTTTCAAAGGATTTTGGCATAAGTGCCCCAAATGTCAGGCTCGCATGAAAGCCGAAGGACTGAAGGATGAAAGCCAATTGCAAAGTTACTTCATCCACCGCATGGAGGCGATACTGAAAGAAAAAGGCAAGAAGTTGATTGGTTGGGACGAGATTATTGACGGCGGATTGGCTCCTGAAGCAACAGTTATGAGCTGGCGCGGCATGGCTGGCGGAGTAAAGGCTGCACGTGCCAACCATCACGTTGTGATGACGCCGGACAATCATTGCTACCTTGACCTCTGGCAGGGTGAACCTTCGGTGGAACCGGATACTTACTCCATGTGTCGTCTGAAGGATTCTTACGCTTTCAACCCTGTACCGGACAGTGTGCCGGCCGAGATGGTACTAGGAGGGCAAGGAAATCTTTGGTCGGAGTCGGTTCCCACTTTCCGTCATGCGGAATATATGACCTGGCCTCGTGGTTGGGCATTGGCCGAAGTGCTATGGAGTGGGGTGGAACGTACCAATTGGAAGGGCTTCGTTCCCAGAGTGGAGCAGCATTTCCTGCGTGCCGATCAGGCGGAGATCAACTATGCCCGAAGCATGTATAACGCCATCATTACTCCTTACCGTACGGAGGGTGGCGAGATGGAAATAGAATTGTCCGCAGAAATAGATGGCATTGATATTTACTATACATTCGATAATACGGATCCGGATAAATATACCCTCCGTTATACTGCCCCGCTTCGTGTGCCGCGTAATGCCACTTGGCTTCGGGTGGTGACTTATCGCAACGGTCTCCCGATTGGGAAAGTGATTACCCTTTCTGTTGCGGAATTGGAAAAGCGTGCCGGTGATACGGTGCGTGCGGTGGGTAATCTGTAATTTGAATGTAATAAGCGTGTTTCTTTTTTGTAACAGAAATGACGTAGACGTGAAATAGCGATGTCTTTACTTTGTCTCGCGGAAACAGTGATGAATAATAGATTACTTCACGCCAACCAATAACGAATAATGAATAGATTAAAACAATGGACGCTTATTCTGTTAGCGTCGCTTTCCATTACTGTGGAAGCACAGAATACAGAGATGTTAGAGGCTCGCGTAGATTCGCTCGCGAAGGAAACGGCAACGCTCGATAAGATCGTGAAAGGGCTCAGTAAGTTTAAAGTCTCTGCATATATTCAGGGGCAGTATCAATATGGACAGGAACAGGCTACCCTTAAGGTGGGCGATACGAACGAACATCCCGATAGAGGATTCAATCGTATCGGTATCCGTCGCGGGCGCATTAAGTTCGAGTATAACGATGGTATCGGTACCGGTGCCATACAGATTGATGCAAACGACAAAGGGGTTAGCTTTCGCGATCTATATATAGGAATTAAAGATCCTTGGACGAAGCGTAGCCAGTTGATGGCTGGAATCTTCAATCGTCCCTTTGGTTATGAAGTGGGCTATTCAACTAGTAACTTAGAGTCGACAGAGCGGGCTACGATTATCCAGTACTTCTTTCCTGACGAGCGTGATCTGGGAGCAATGTTGACCTTACGTACAAAGAAAGAGAGTCCGCTTAACTTCCTTCGCCTAGACGCAGGTCTTTTTGCCGGTAATAGCATCAATCGCGAGACGGATAGCCGCAAGGACTTCATCGGGCGTATGGGGGCAGAGAAGTCTATTAGTAACTGGGGTAGCTGGGGCGTGGGTGTTTCCTATTATAATGGCGGCGTCTATAACCCAACTACCGAAGCCTACGAAATGAATGGCAAGGGCTTTGTGAAAAGAACACTGTCTGATGTGGGTACCTATATGAAACGTGAGTATATCGGACTAGACGCGCAGTTTAGCGTGATAAGCTCCTTCGGATTAACGACCCTTCGTGCCGAAGGTCTAGTAGGAACGCAGCCCGGAATTGCCGGCAGCAGCAAGAGTCCGAACAGTGGCACGCGTCCGGAGAATAAGCCGGAGAATGCACTCTTTAAGCGTCCCTTTCTAGGTTACTTCTGCTATCTGATACAAGACATTGGTCGGTCGCCCTTCTCCGCAGTCCTAAAGTATGACGTCTACGATCCGAATACCAAAACAAGCGGTTCCGACGTAGGCCGTGATGGTAGCTATACCGGTAAAACCGACTTGGCTCAGAGTACTGTGGGCATCGGCGCCCTCTACCGTTTCAACAAGCACATCCGCCTGCAAGCCTACTATGAACTAAACTTTAACGAGAAGAGTCCTTTCGTCAAAGCCTATTCCACCAACCGCAAAGACAACGTACTAACGGTGCGGCTGCAGTATAAGTTCTAAAACAAATCGGAATATGTACTTTATCTTCACTCTATTGTAACACCTGTTTCATACTCCCGAAACACAGATGTGGTTACTTTGTCGGCAGATAAAGAATATATAATGATTGAACGAAAGATGAAAAAGACGATTTTATTGGCTGCTGTGGCTGCCTGTTTGTTTGTGACGAATGTATATGCGCAGAAGATAAAAGGAAGCGACACCTGCTTGCCCATTACGCAGGTGGCAGCTGAAAACTTTATGAATAAGAACAAGGGTGCTAGAATTACAGTGACCGGAGGGGGTACGGGCGTTGGTATCTCTGCCCTGATGGAAGGAACAACGGACATCGCAATGGCTTCGCGTAAATTGAAGTTCGACGAGAAGGTACGCATGCAGGAAGCCAAGAAGACAACTAAAGAGGTGGTGATTGGTTACGACGCATTGGCTGTTGTGGTTCATCCATCCAACAAAGTGTCCAATCTGACCCGCGAACAATTGGAAGGTATCTTCACCGGAAAGATC
>JAVVRI010000172.1:0-4267 GCA_036654795.1 Tannerellaceae bacterium | reverse complement strand
CCTTCGTGCTCATAAAGGTAGAGATAGTCATACCCCTGCAACAACTGATAAGAAAACTCAGTAAAGGAGAGGCCAACGTTCGATTCCGAACTAAGGCGCTTCTTAACAGAGTCCTTCGACATCATGTAGTTAACAGTAAGATGTTTGCCTATATCACGAATAAAATTCAAAAACGAATAATCCTTCATCCAGTCGTAGTTGTTCACTAACTTTGCGGCATTAGGAGCATCCGAATCGAAATCGAGGAACTTAGCCAGCTGCTTACCAATACTATTTTGGTTATGACGCAAGGTAACTTCATCCAGCAAATTACGTTCGGCTGACTTCATCGAAGGGTCTCCAATCATACCGGTAGCACCACCGATCAGAGCAATCGGACGGTGTCCTGCGCGCTGGAAGTGCTTCAACATCATCACGCTTACCAGGTGACCGATATGCAGCGAATCTGCCGTAGGGTCAATACCAACATAAGCAGAAGTCATCTCTTTTGCCAACTGCTCTTCTGTTCCGGGCATCATGTCATGAATCATGCCCCTCCATCTTAATTCTTCAACAAAATTCATCGTATTATTTTATATCGTAAATTGATTATATGTATAAATATAACTGTGATAATGGCAAAGGTACGACTTTATTTCAGAAATCAAAGTCGAAGACCTTCTTTACATTCCGTTCTATCCCTTCAGCCAATTCCTCAATGGAAATAGAGAGTATATCCGCCAGTTTATCGTAGACGACATGTAGATCAACGCCACTATCGTCAGTCTCGGCCAAAAGAAAATCAGGCCAAGCTGCACAGACCGCCTTCGCATCACAAAGAGGACCGAAGGAAAGTAGAATACCTTTACTCATCAACTGTTTTGCCAATAAGGAGTTTCCACGGAAACCATGTGCAATCCAAGGCTTTGGATGAGGGCCAGATTGCTGAACCGCCAGCACCTCATCCCATGCTTTAACAACATGCAGAATGACCGGTAGATTATACAGATCAGCACAACGGATCTGCCCCTTAAACACATCCAACTGAATTTCGAGTGGGACGATAATACACTTGTCCAATCCGCATTCGCCAACGGCTATTGCGTCGAACATTTTTAAAAGACCAGGAAACGCTTCCATTTGCTCTTTTCCATCCCTATCAATAAACCAAGGATGAATGCCTAAAGCTAAATAGATAGAGGCAAACGCTGGCGCTATCGCATCTTCATCACCTACAGATGCCGAGCGTATCACAACATCTGTTGAGTGGAATGCCGGAGAATGGCTGTGTATATCGTAATATTTCATAATCATGGGATGGGGTCATAACCGCTACCGCCCCAAGGGTTACAGCGAAGAATACGTTTAACCGCCAGTAAAAGTCCGCGTACAGGCCCATGCTTTCGAAGCGCCTGTACGGCATACTCAGAACAAGTAGGAGTAAACCTACATGCAGCCGGTGTCATAGGAGAGATACAATAACGGTAAAAATAGACAGGCAAAAGCAATAATATAGTAAAAAAGCGCTTCATTCCTTCTTCTCGCTCAATAGGCGAATTGCTTTTGTCATTGCTTTTTCGATCGTAGCAAAAGGATGTATTCCCTTGTCGATATAGAGGAAAGCGATCAGCATCCCCATACCACTTTCAGTCAGAGGATCGATCAGCTCATATTTACGCACGCGATAGGCTTCGCGCACTTGCCGCTTTATCAAGTTGCGCTTTACGGCGCGCTTGAACTTCTTTTTAGGCACACTAACCATCATGGCTACGGGCGCAGCCATCTTTTCTTCCACCGGAAGATAAACGACACGCAGCGGAAACGCCATAAACGATTGTCCTTTTTCAAACAACAGATCTATATAACGTTTCCATGACAAGCGTTCTTCTTTAGAAAGGGTGTACCTTCGAGTCGTCATTCCTTGATATCGCCGCTCGATTCTTTCTTTAGATACATCTCCAAAGCAGCCGTCATTGAGGGAGCTTCGGGGGTAGGAGCTTCTACGTCCAGACGCAAACCGGCGTCCTTCACCGCTTTGGCGGTAGTAGGGCCAAAACATCCTATCTTAATTCCTTCTTGCTTGAAGTCCGGGAAGTTCTTCAACAAAGAAGAGATTCCGGAAGGACTGAAAAAGACCAACATATCATAGTCGAACTTTTCATCCTTAGCAAATTCATTACTTACTGTACGATACATCACCGCCTTGGTGTGTACGATCTTTTTTGCTTCGAGTACAGACAATAGGTCGTCCTTGTGCACATCCGAAACAGGCACAAGATACGTTTCTTTTGTATGTTTTAAGATGACAGCAACCAAGTCTTCAATCTTTCCGGTCTGACCGTAAAAGATTTTCCGTTTTCTGTACACGATATACTTTTGAAGATAGACGGCAATAGCCTCTGTCATGCAAAAATACTTCATCGATTCCGGGATGACAACTCGCAACTCTTCACACAAGTGAAAGAAATGGTCGATAGCTGTACGGGCTGTAAAGATAACAGCCGAGTAGTCCAGAATTGAAATTCGTTGTTGTCTGAACTCCTTCGAAGAAAGAGGTTCAACTTTGATAAATGGGCGGAAATCAATCTCCACTCCATATTTCTCTGCTATGTCGAAATACGGAGATTTCTCCGACGCAGGTTTAGGTTGTGATACCAGCAATTTTTTGATATTCAATGCCATAGAGTACTTGTCTCGATAAAGTTATACAAATAAACCATACCTTCGTACAAAAATACCAGAGGTAAAATTTCTTGTCCGCAAAGGTACAAACTAATATACAATAATCCCATGCTTTTACCATGAAATATCCGTATCGTCTTATAAATTAATACAAAACGATACAAAAAAAAGAATAATCCAAATAGAGCAATTGGCACAATCCTATGGCTTCCAATAAAAAAAAGCCATAGGGTAGGCACGTAAAGCAACACCCCCCATGCGCCAGTAACAGCGTTGTAATTCGTCTTCCAAAACTTATATCGCTCAGGCTCCGCAAACACAGAGGCCAGCAATAGGTAAAGGACACGCTTACCTATATAAAAAGCAAACAATACGCAAAACAGGAGAATGATGACCATCAACATGCCACCCTCCTTCAAGTGCATCAAGTAGCCATCGCTGCGCGCCACCGAAAAAAGGCAAAGACTGCACAAAAACAACGCCTGAACCGTCATGAAATTACGGAAGAAAACGCCACGTCCCACCTGAACTTCGAAAAGATTATGTCTCTCCTTTAGGAAAGCCACGTCCTTCAACATCTTTACGAAAAAATTGAAATTGAGCTGAAACACAACGGCAAAAGCCATCAGCATGAAAAGTAACAGCATAAAGATGATATCATCAATCTGCTGCCCGTCCCATAACCGAATACCTACATACCCCTCAAACAAGCTGTTTATACCGCCTACTATTGTATCCGCTCCGTTCACAATTTCCTCTAGCCTTTTTTAAAATCGTCGACAAAGGTAGACATTTATTGCAGTTTTGCTTGCATGTTTACAAAAAAGAATTACCTTTGCACCGCAATGAGCATGCGGCTGTGGTGTAATTGGTAGCCACGCCAGACTTAGGATCTGGTGCTTCACGGCGTGGGGGTTCGAGTCCCTTCAGCCGCACAGAGTGATCTGAACCAATCAGGTCAATAAAAATAGAATCCCCGTTTTAGCCCTTTAACTGGCTGATGCGGGGATTTTTTCATTAACGACTAATACAACAAAAAGATGACAAAGGAAGAAATCATGCGAGAAGCCATTGCTCTTTCCAAAGAGAACGTAGCCAATGGCGGAGGCCCCTTTGGAGCAGTGATAGCCAAAGAGGGAGTAATCATAGCCAAAGGAGTAAACCGCGTTACCGCCGCTTGCGACCCCACCGCACACGCCGAAATAAACGCCATCCGCACAGCAGCCTCTCTGTTGGGCACGTTCAACCTAAGCGGCTACGAGATATATACCTCCTGCGAACCCTGCCCCATGTGCCTCGGTGCTATTTACTGGGCACGTCTGGACAAGATGTATTACGGTAACAATAAGACAGACGCCAAAAACATCGGTTTCGATGACTCCTTTATCTACGACGAACTGGAGCTAAAACCGGCTGACCGTAAGCTTCCCTCCGAAATATTACTACCAGCCGAAGCCATCCAAGCCTTCGACGCCTGGACAACCCAAGAGGACAAGACGGAGTACTAACTACTATTTTACATCCCAACAGTCATTTTCCACATATGACTCTTTGATAGCGAGTTTGACTGATTTTATGTTTTGACATAACCACCAGTGTACAATCC
>JAVVRI010000171.1:0-4268 GCA_036654795.1 Tannerellaceae bacterium | reverse complement strand
ACGGAAAAGAAAATAGTTGATCAGAAATTCCACGTTTCACACGAACCAACAGAGCAACAGATAGATGGAGGTGTGAAACGTGGAATAATAATTCTAAAATCCGCAATTGAATAAACTGACAATTCTCAACTGCCTTAAGTAACAGCTTTAATAACCCGGATTTTGTTTCAATCCCGGCTCTACTTTTAAACTATTCTCATGGAAAGGCCATAAATAATTGTGCGACCTTATTTCTTTCCCGATAAGAGTAGCCTCTGTATGGTTTCTGGTGTAACTTCATCCTGAGGGCTGAAACGATCGGATGACATATACTCCAAAATGCTTTGCCGGAATTGGGCGGCGGCGGGGCGTTCATCTAGTTTGTTTTGCAAGTCGGCGCTGCATACCATTAATTTACCTTGACTTACTTTGGCCTCAAAGAGAAGTCCGAGTTTACGGTTCGTAAACCAATCGTCTATCAGATGGACAATGGGACGGAAGTCGGCGGGGAAATCGTCCAACACCATGGCATTGCAGCGGCTCACCACGTCCCACCATTGATAGTCGCTATATCCTTGGTTTGGGAAGGATGCCAGCGCCGGATGTTTCGCATCACAATAGATGCCCAACGTGTGAGGCGCCTGTCCGCGCGTCCAAGCTGTATTCCAGAAGATACTCGAAAAACCAACAGCTACGCTACCTCCCTTTTGAGGCGAAACTTGCCCATGGGTGAGGAGTAATACCTTTTCTCCGTTGTTTAATTTGGAGAGTGCTGTGTGGTCGAATCGGGTGGTGATGTATGGTGGTTGTGCGATCTGTGGTTTGCTTGCCGGGTATACCCATATATTCCAACTGTTCTGTATGGAGGTGTGATTGATCTGAACGGTTACGGTCAGTTGAGTTGGTTCGCTAAGTGCGTTGAGCGGGCAATGAACTTCTCCAACGGAGAGGTTGTTTCCGATTGCAAGGTCTTTGCTTATACTACCTTTTGTCAGCAATTGATTGTCGGTTGTTGTTACACGCCATACGATGTCCGCGGCTTTTATTGGCGCTTCTCCAAAGTGTGCAAACTCAATAGGCGCACGAAGTGTGTCGATGTTGAGCCAGACCATTTTCGGAAAACGGACTAAAGGAACAGTGTTATTGCAGAAGGTGCTGTATTCTTTCCCGTCTACATATCCTTTACTTTCCCAGAATGGATCGAGCACGCCTACTAAAGCGGTGCCTTGTCCGGGGAAGTCATGCAAATCGAGCAACTGGAATCCGGCAAACCCCGGTGTACGCAGGGCGGCTTCGATGTCCGCTTTGTAGCATAAGGTTTGCAGGCGGCCGGATGCATAGAGGAACTTTTCCGATAGATCTTCCATTCCTTTCTCCTTTAATGTCTCTTGGAATATTTCCAGATTCTTAGCCTTCAGTACGCCGGTATACTTAGCAATTTCCTTAAAGTTGGGATAGACGCACCATTGTCCGATCTCATGACTTACGGTAGGCATGTCCTGTCGGATTATTTTCCGAAAATCATAATCAGTAGAGGGCGCTTGGGCATTAATAATGCTTTTTAGTTCTTCCCCCCAACCTTGTATGCGCGGATTAGGTGCGTTCCAGTAATCGGCATTCTCGGCGTAAGGCCAACCGGCTGCTGTGGTGTAGGCGCGACGGTTATCTTTTCCCTTCCAATAATCGACCAGCGTGGAAAGATAACTTAATTGCTTGGCGCCTCCCGGTTCGTTTCCGTAAGTCAGTAGGCAGAAGGAGGGATGGTTGCCATATTCTTTGAGGATGCGGTCGCTTTCATCCTGTATCCATTGATCCTGAGGCTCGCCGTCACCGACGGATGCCCATGCGCCGCATTCCACTTGTAAATAGATGCCCATGCTGTCTGCTACATGAAACGCTGCTTCGGGCGGGCACCAGGAATGGAAACGGACATGATTTAATCCATATTCCTTGCAGGTGCGGTATATCTTTTCCCAATAGCCGTTCTCCATCGCCGGGTAACCGGTCAGTGGGAAGATGCAACACTCCAAGGTGCCTCGAAGGAAGATCGGCTGACCGTTTACTTCGAAACGGGTTCCGTTTGCCTTGAACTCCCGAAGACCGAAATCGACAACCTTCTTATCTGTCCCGTCCGCTGATTGGGCGGTGACTTGCATTTGATAGAGATGTGGGGCATATTCAGACCATAGAAGTGCCTCTTCGCCTAGCTCTAGGATTGCTTCTGCCGGAATGTTTCCCTCTTTTGGATTGATCTTTAGCTCGACAGCCGATCCTATAGGTCTACCGGACAGCATTGCTTGCAGGGTAAGAGTAGAGCCGTCCGAACAGGCTTTTCCCTTCAAGTTTACTTTTACGAGGGCTTTCTTGCCCTTCACGTCTGGGTGGATTTGCACATCATCAATGTAAAGGGATGGCTTGGCTGCGAGCGTTATCTTTCCGATCACTCCGTTCCAATTGCTTTGCGTATGGTCGGAGACGCTGTGTGCATTGATGCCTACCGCAATGTTTACCCTATTATCCACCCGCAGAGTAAGGACGTGCTTTCCCTCTTTCAAGCCGTTCAGTTCGTACCGTTGAGGGGTAAGGAGTGCATCTTGCCATCCGATTTCTTTCCCGTCTACGTATAACGTTGTTTGCCAATGTGTACGTTCCAATTCAAGAATAACCGTTTTTTCTTTCCATTCGGTAGGTACTTCTACCTCTTTCTGATACCAAGCCACTCCTACGTAATGCTTATCCGGGTTCAACCAGAATGGCACTTTCATATTTCCGGTTTGGCGGAACTTCTCGTATTGTGGCGAGGTATACCAGGAGCTGTCCACTATTTGCCCTGTCCATTTTGTATCCAATCCTACGTCTAGTCCTTTGCCTTGCTCCTGCAATGAGCCGGGCAAGAATAGTTTGTCTGATAATTCGGTCGTTTGCCATTGTTCTTTTACCCCGGCATCTTCGGGATCGAGCGCAAACTTCCACTCTCCTGCCAAAGAAATCATTTGCGGAGAGTCTTTACAAGAGATCAAAGCTACCAAGCAGAATAGCAGGTAACAGAGAGGTTTGAGGTGTTTCATAAATTGGTTGTGTATTTAAATAAGTACTTCTGTTGCTTTTTCTCCCTGTCCCCCCTGATGATTATTATCCTCTTCAGTCACTGCTGTAAAATAGGCTTCGGCTGCTGTGCGGTTGCCCATACCCAGATACCCCAGTCCCATCAGATAGTTGCAATGGATGCGGTTCTTTTTGGTTAGGTCGTCTTCCCAGATTTGCAGGTCGGGGAGGGAGACGGCGAAGTAATCCATTTTGAAAACATCGTGGAGGTGGGTTTTGCCGTAGGAGATCAGGTTGTTGAAACAGAGATACGCCTCGGATTCGCGGCCTAGTTTGAGGAGGGCTAGACCTTGATAAAAGATCTTGTCGGGCTTCTGGTCGTTGTAATAGAGGGCGGCGGCGGGCTGACTGTTTCCGGTGCCGGCTTGTTCAAAGAGGGAAAGTGCTTCGCCGGTACGTCCCAAACCTTCTAATACGCAGGCTTTATAATAGTTGAAATCGTTTTCCTGCGCACCGCGGAGTTTGCCTTCTCCAAAATTATGCGGGTAAACGAAACACTCTTCTATCAGCGGCAACGCTTTTTCGTACTCCTTTGCTGCGAGGTGTTGCTTAACTAATTCGACTCGGGCTAGTTGGTACTGGGCAGGGACTTTCCCTTCTCCCCCTTCCCAAGGATGAAACTTGCGGGCATCAATTAATTGGATCGCCTCTTCGTAGCGACCTAGGTGGTTGAGAAGGGTCACGTACTCCAGATAAAGGTCATCGCGGCTGAAGGCTACTTCTCTGTTCGCATCCAAGAAGGAAAGACGTTCGGTGTGAGGGCGGTTCAGCCGTTTGTATAACTGATCTAACTCCATCAGGATACGGGCATCGGTTGTGTCGAGGGCAAAAGCTTGCTCCAAGAGTGACACGGCTTCTTCTTGTCGGTTAAGCTTGTTGAAATAAGCCAGCGAGAGGTTACGCAGTACGGTCGGAAAGCATTTGTCCTGAGCGGCTGACGCTTCCCAGGCAGCAATGGCTTCGGGGTATTGGCGCTTATCGTACCATAAATTACCAAGGTAATAGTATGCTTTGGGGGTAGCCATCCCCTGGTTGATGACCGATTGTAAGGCCAAAATAGCTTCCAGACGGTTCGGAAAGCAGCAGTCCGGTGCTTGTTGTTCGGCTGTTGAAAGGGCAGACAATGCTTTTTCGGTTTGTTTTAATTGGATCAGGAACCAGCAGCGATAATAATATAACAGCGT
>JAVVRI010000170.1:319-4314 GCA_036654795.1 Tannerellaceae bacterium | reverse complement strand
CACTGAAAACGGATGTCATTCCGATTTTTTTTCCTAATAATCCTGGCATTTCACTTAACTTTTAAATAACTCACACTTTAATTTCTACTTCAACACCGCTGGGCAATTCCAGCTTCATCAACGCGTCAACTGTTTTTGCAGTTGAGCTATAGATATCAATCAATCTCTTATAAGAAGAGAGTTCGAACTGCTCACGAGACTTCTTGTTTACGAAAGTCGAGCGGTTCACAGTAAAAATACGCTTATGCGTAGGCAGAGGAATCGGGCCGCTAACCACAGCTCCGGTTGCCTTCACCGTCTTTACAATCTTCTCAGCAGACTTGTCCACCAAAGAATAATCGTAAGACTTTAATTTAATTCTGATCTTTTGGCTCATATTTATATATATGTTTCTAAATTATTTGATCAAATCAACACGTCCCTGAACTTCCGTCAATACCTGTTTAGCAATAGCTGAAGATACTTGAGCATAGTGCGAGAACTGCATTGAAGAAGTAGCACGACCTGACGAAATAGTACGAAGCGTAGTCACATAACCGAATGTTTCTGCCAATGGAACTTTTGCTTTCACGATACGCGCTCCGGTACGGCTTGATTCCATACCTTCTACCTGACCACGACGCTTGTTCAAGTCTCCAATCACATCACCCATATTTTCTTCAGGAGTTACCACTTCGATCTTCATGATCGGTTCCATCAAAGCAGGAGTTGCTTTTTCTGAAGCACTCTTGAATGCTTGAACAGCACAAATCTCAAATGACAATTGATCCGAGTCAACCGGATGGAATGAACCATCAATAACTGTAACTTTCAATTTATCCAAAGGATAGCCAGCCAAAATACCATTCTTCATAGCTTTCAAAAAGCCTTTCTGAATAGAAGGGATAAATTCCTTAGGAATATTACCACCCTTTACTTCGTCTACAAACTGCAATTCACCTTCAAAAGCTTCGTCAGCAGGTTCTACACGAACAATAATATCAGCAAACTTACCACGACCACCAGATTGCTTTTTATAAACTTCACGAAGTTCTACTGACTTTGTAATAGCTTCTTTATAAGAAACCTGAGGGCGACCCTGATTACATTCTACCTTAAACTCACGACGCAGACGATCTACAATGATATCCAAGTGAAGTTCACCCATACCACTAATTACTGTCTGACCCGTATCTTCATTCGTTTGTACACGGAACGTAGGATCCTCTTCAGCTAATTTCGCCAAACCAATACCTAACTTATCCAAGTCCTTTTGAGTCTTAGGCTCAACGGCAACACCAATTACAGGTTCCGGGAAGTCCATTGATTCAAGAGTAATCGGATGGTTCTCATCACATAACGTGTCTCCAGTACGAATATCCTTAAAACCTACACCTGCACCTATATCACCACAACCAATCACTTCCATCGGATTTTGTTTGTTTGAGTGCATCTGGAACAGACGTGAAATACGTTCTTTTTTATCTGAACGTGTGTTATACACATAAGAACCGGCTGGCAGCTCCCCTGAGTAAACACGGAAGAAACAAAGACGGCCTACGTATGGGTCGGTTGCAATCTTAAATGCCAATGCACAAAGAGGCTCATCACCAGAAGGCTTACGGATAAGCACTTTATCAGTATCACGTGGGTCAACACCTTCTACACACTCAGTATCCATAGGACTAGGCAAATAAGCACAAACTGCATCCAGTAATTTCTGTACGCCCTTGTTCTTAAATGAAGATCCACAAATCATCGGATTGATCTGCATAGCAAGTGTACCCTTACGGATAGCTACACGGATTTCATCCTCAGTGATTGTTGCAGGATCATCGAAATATTTCTGCATCAAAGCATCGTCACATTCTGCTAATGTTTCAAGCATCTTGTCTCTCCACTCTTCAGCTTCAGCCTGCAAGTTTGCAGGAATTTCCTCCACACTATATTCAGCACCCATGGTCTCATCATGCCACAGAAGAGCTTTCATCGTCACCAAATCAACAACGCCTTTGAACATTTCTTCAGCGCCGATAGGAATTTGGATCGGACAAGGGTTAGCACCTAATACAGTTCTTACCTGATTAACTACGTCAAAGAAATTCGCGCCAGAGCGGTCCATCTTGTTTACGTAACCAATACGAGGCACGTTGTATTTGTCAGCCTGACGCCAAACTGTTTCAGACTGGGGTTCAACACCACCAACTGCACAGAAAGCAGCAACGGCACCATCCAAGATACGAAGTGAACGCTCTACTTCTACAGTAAAGTCCACGTGTCCTGGGGTGTCAATCAGGTTTATTTTAAATTTATTGTCTGCATATTTCCAAAATGCCGTTGTTGCAGCAGAGGTAATTGTAATACCACGCTCCTGCTCTTGCGCCATCCAGTCCATCGTTGCAGCACCATCATGTACCTCACCAATCTTGTGAGTCAAGCCGGTGTAGAAAAGAATACGCTCAGAAGTCGTAGTCTTTCCTGCATCGATGTGCGCCATGATACCGATGTTTCTTGTAAACTTTAATTGTTGATCCGAAGCTTTTGCCATCTTATTTATATCTACAGTTTGCCTTGTTTAAAATCTGAAATGCGCGAATGCACGGTTAGCTTCCGCCATACGATGCATATCTTCTTTTCTTTTGAATGCACCACCTTGGTTGTTGAAAGCATCTACAATTTCTGCAGACAACTTATCAGCCATAGTCTTACCACCTCTCTTGCGAGAATATATGATAAGGTTCTTCATAGAAACAGATTCTTTACGATCGGGGCGAATTTCAGTAGGTACCTGGAAAGTAGCACCACCTACGCGGCGGGACTTCACTTCGACTTGGGGAGTAATATTGTCGAGTGCAGCTTTCCAAATTTCGAGAGCAGACTTTTCTTCGTTAGGCAACTTTGCCTTAACGGTTTCCAGAGCGGAATAGAAAATTTCGAAGGCAGTGTTCTTCTTGCCATCGTACATTAAATGGTTAACGAATCTCGTAACCTTAACATCACCGAAAACAGGATCCGGAAGGATCTGTCTTTTCTTTGGTTTTGCTTTTCTCATTTTGTTTTCAAAAAATTTTGTTCTTGTTCTTGGTTGCCTTAAATCTTTGCCTTCAACAGTTCCGCTGAACTATTTACTCAACCTTGTAGCCTTTCCAAATAACTCAAACCAGCTTTAATACTTAATTTTAAAATCTCAGTTTGAAAGGGGGAATGCAAGTTTTATTTTATTTACTTCTTTCCTTTTGCTGCGCCCTTTGCTGCTGCAGCTGCTTGTCCTGGTTTCGGACGCTTTGCTCCGTATTTAGAACGTCTTTGAGTACGTCCGTTTACGCCTGCTGTGTCCAAGGTACCACGTACAATGTGATAACGTACACCGGGAAGGTCTTTCACACGACCACCACGTACTAGTACGATTGAGTGCTCTTGTAAGTTGTGTCCTTCTCCCGGAATATAAGAGTTGACTTCTTTACCATTTGTCAAACGAACTCTCGCTACTTTACGCATTGCAGAGTTAGGCTTTTTCGGAGTTGTAGTATATACTCTTACGCAAACGCCACGTCTTTGAGGACATGAATCCAATGCGGGAGATTTACCCTTTACTACCAAAGTTTCCCTTCCTTTTCTAACTAATTGCTGAATTGTAGGCATTTCTTCTTCTTTTTAAACTTTGAATGTGTTATTATTATAATTATCTACTTCTCTCATTTTAGGCTGCAAAGATACATATTATTTTCGGACTATCAATATGTTGTCCTTATTTTATTACATACTTCGCTCTAAAAACGGCACAAAGCTACACATTTGTTTCCGTTACTCAAGGGTACGTTTCGTATTGTTTACTTATCTTTAACACGAAGCACCTATGCCACGTGGTTTAAGCATATATGTATTGCGGTCAAAACATATATGTCTTAATTTACTTAAACCGCTTTTCCAGCTCTTCGTCAGTGAGCATGGATAGGATGGTCTTACCATCAGGGGTAAGGTTGGAGTCGGAGCAGGAAAAAAGGGAAGCGATGATA
>JAVVRI010000170.1:0-309 GCA_036654795.1 Tannerellaceae bacterium | reverse complement strand
GATCCATCTCTTCCGCTGAAAGGGTCTTACCGGGAGGAATGGCTGCAGCCTTGGCTAGCGATAGAGCCATCAACTCGTAGACATGCTCGCGCACTTCGCAACCGGTCTCTACTGCCCTATCAGTAATATCACGAATCAATGAAACCGGATCGGCATGTTCCATGCCGGTAGGCAGACCGTTGATTGCATAACTGTTGTTGCCCAAGTTAGACAAATCAAAACCCACAAAGCACATATCGTCCAGCAACAAGGGCAAGACAACAGCTTCCGCGGCCGTAAATTCTATAATTTCAGGGAAAAGCAATTGTT
>JAVVRI010000169.1:0-4452 GCA_036654795.1 Tannerellaceae bacterium | reverse complement strand
GAGAATCCCGATGATTGGCAACTTGAATTTGACTTTAAATTCGATTAATATATATATTAATAGACACTAGTGAGAAAATAACACAAGTTTTATGCTAAGATAAACGAGTTAAGATCGAAGCAATAAATTTAAATTTAAAAGCAATTTAATATAAGTCAACGATGATAGCTAAACGAAAAACAGAACGAATATCACATATTGTAATTAGTGTGTTATATTCAAGATTTGAAAACTTTCCAGAGGATGCGGCAGGCAATAGAAACGCTCCATTTCATATGGCATTCTTAAATGCTTTTACAGATAAATTTCAGGGCAAAGTCCCGGACATTCCTTATTTTATAACCATGAGTAGTTGGTTGCACGGCCTTAGCACTACTTTAGGACAAACGTTCTTTGAGAAAACGGCTCATATTTTATCGGATGGAGATAAGAGAGAATATACATCAAAGAAGTTAGGTTTGTTAAAAATCACAGAAAGTCAAGCCGCTGAAGTTACAAATATAATATCAGAGCTCTACAACAACGTTCATGAACCAAATATTGAAAGGGAAGAACAAAAGCTATACGCCTTAAGTTCAGGTAAAGAAGTAGAAGCTACAGGATTCTCTGCTGATGTATATTACGAAACCACTGATGAAATAATCGCAATAGAATTAAAGTCTGTAAAGCCTAACTCCGGTGAAATGAGAGGGGAGAAGAAGAAAATATTAGAAGGTAAAGCAGCTTTAAAACGTTTAAATCCTGGTAAAAATATTAAATTTTATGTCGGCTTTCCTTTTGATCCTACCGGTAGTGGTGTAGAGTACGACAAAGTACGTTTTGCTAATACTGTTATCAATTTACGTAAAAGTTTCGCATTGGATGAAATATTAATTGCAGGAGAGCTTTGGGATAAATTATCAGGAGTAATAGGAACTATGCAAACTCTGCTTGACGTAATCAACAAAATTGCATCTCCCGACTTTATTGAGAAGTTCAACTATATAAACAATATCAATAATAGACGCACACCAAGATATGTTGATATTCTAGAAGAGTGGAATCTATTCGAAGAAATATCTATTGTATCAAATATTGACACATTAATTGAAAAATCAAAGACTAACAGTTCGCTTCAAAAACTCATTAATAACAATCTATTTGATAATTCAGGCAAATATAAAATAGACAGAGCCATTGATTTAATATCTCATATACGATAGTTGAGTAATTGTAACTATCACTTTGCCGAGTTATACCGATGACTTTTGAAAATGGCACCGATGAGTTGGAAAAGTCATAGAGGAGTGATTTTGGGGTGAACAGTAGTCTGTCCAACTATTGGACAATGAATAAATATTCTTTTTTTGTTCTTTATGATGTCGGTTTATCAAAAAAACGTGTACCTTTATCGTATGAAAACTACATTATGCGCAACACTCTTGCTCCTCTCCGGCCAATCGATGATGGCGGAGGAGCGTCCGAACGTGATCGTCTTCTTGGTAGACGACATGGGACTGATGGACACCTCGCAACCTTTCTTGACCGACGGTGCGGGCAACCCCGTACGCCATCCGCTGAACGATTGGTATCATACGCCCAACATGGAGCGTATGGCCCGGCAAGGTGTGTGCTTTTCGACCTTTTATGCACAAAGCGTAAGTTCGCCCTCGCGTGCATCCATCATGACGGGACAAAATGCAACACGCCATCATACAACAAACTGGATCAACTCCGAAAGCAATAACAAGACACCGTTTGGTCCGAAAGATTGGAACTGGAAAGGCATATCGAAAGACGACGTTACGCTTCCCCGGGTGCTACAAAGTGCCGGCTACAGGACGATTCATGTGGGTAAAGCACATTTTGGCTGCATGAAGAGCGATGGCGAAAATCCGCAGAACGTAGGTTTCGATGTCAACATAGCCGGTTCTTCCATCGGGCAGCCGGGCAGTTACTACGGCGAATATGGCTACGGGAATATCAAAGGGAATAAAAGCCGGGCTGTGCCGGGGCTGGAAAAGTATCACGGCACAAACACATTCCTTTCGGATGCGCTGACGATAGAGGCCAAAGGGCAGATAGACAAAGCGGTGGAGGAAAAGAAACCTTTCTTTCTCTATATGGCGCATTACGCCCTTCATGCTCCGTTTGAAACGGACGCACGCTTTATCGACCACTATACAGCACCCGAAAAGTCCGACCAGGCCAAAGCTTTTGCCACCCTAGTGGAGGGGATGGATCAGTCGCTGGGCGACATCATGGACCATCTGGAGGAGCTGGGCATTGCCGAAAACACGCTCATTCTGTTTCTGGGCGATAACGGATCGGATGCACCGTTGGGAGACGAAAAAGGATATACATCGTCCGCCCCTTTGCGTGGTAAAAAAGGAACTGAATACGAAGGGGGTACACGCGTGCCGTTCATCGCCAGCTGGGGGAGGCCAGATCAGCGCAATAAGAACCAGCGGAAGTTGCCCATCGCTGCAGGCAGCAGCCAACGGCAACTGGGCGTGGTGATGGATATTTTCCCGACCGTTCTGTCGTTGACCGGAGCAACCCATCCGAAAGGACACGCACTGGATGGCTTCGATCTGAAAACTCAATTCGCAGGCAAGGTGAATAAGAAGCGTCCGGAGACATTCTTGATGCACTTTCCGCATGCCCACCGTGGCAGCTACTTCACCACCTATCGGGAGGGAGACTGGAAGCTCATTTATAACTACAATCCGGGAACACCCGCCTCCCCCGGTTATGAGCTCTACAACCTGAAAGACGACCCTATTGAAGCCCGCAACCTGGCACCAACCGAGAAAAAGAGACTGACCGACATGGTCAAAAAGATGAGCACACGCCTAGAAGCAGAAGGAGCTCTTTATCCGGAAGATGCAAAAGGAAATATATTGAGACCTATTATTTCTCAAACTATTCATCCATGAGTAGTTTGGAATGGCTATTTGGAATGTATTTGAAACCTAGTAACTAAGGGCGTACCTACGGAAGATGTTATCTTCGCTCTTACTTTACTAAATACGTCATTTTTCTCAATCACATCAATTTTTCGTTTTCCTACAGATGTTCCTGTTGCAATTTGAATCCATTGATTTGTAGTTGCATCATATCCATCAATCTCATACGAACGAATACGTTGGCCGTATTGGTAGGCTTCTCCCAAATCGCTGTAACCAATAGCGATAGGTTTGTCTAAATCTAAAACTACTTCATAGGCTGCTATTTTTTCAACAGAGGCAATTGGGTGACCAAAACGCCGCTCTATTTCTCGGCCGAACTCTTCATAACGTTTCAAATCATCCGAATGTATTGAACCGTCTGCCATAGGAGCTCCATTAAGTATGAGAAAACTATTTCGCCCAACGGACTTAATATAGCAATTCATCAATTCTTCCACTGTTTTTCGTTTGCTTAAAGCATCCGGTCGCATGTGCCAACAGCCATGATGCAATTGCGTGTCGGCCTCATGAGGCGCCCAAAAGTCTCCATTTGGATCATCGGCTTCTTGAGACTGATTTTGGTCTGCTTCAAACTGCGTATCGCAATGTCTGCTCATTTTTTCTTTTGTCGTCGTAGACCAACAAGGGTCACTCACTGTTCCTGTTTCCGTACCAGGCCAACGGATGGAAGGATAAGGATCATGACAACCTACCGCAGCAACAACAGCATGTGGCGCACGTTCAGCTATTTCCTTACCAATAGACGCTTTTATGGGTTGATCAATCCAAATTTCCGTAACAAGATCAGAGCCAAGTCTGTCCATAATTTCGTGGAACCTGATTTTTAGAATATCGTTCGACTGCTCGCGGGTACGAACTTGGTCTATTTTACTATAATCGACAGTGTTTTTAGTATCTCCCTCCTCAGATGGATGAGGAGCCCAAAGATAGAATCCGGCCTTCAATCCATTATCCCGGCAAGCTTGGGCAAATTCTTTTACCACATCGCCATTTCCTCCTTTGTAAGGAGTGTTTCCTATATGATATTGTGTAGTAGACGAAGGCCACATGCAAAAACCACCACTATGTGCCAACATAAACACGATTTCTTTCGCGCCAAAAGCTTTTGCAGCATTACACCATTGATTGACATCCAAGCGTTCAAACTTAATATCTTCCAATTTTGTACTGCCATCATCATATTCGCCCTCTTGAATGGTTGCCGGATCGAGTTGAATAAACATAGCCAATTCCATTTCCTGCCGCTCATATTGAACTTTGGTAGGACGTGCTAAATGAGAAGCTTCTACCTCTTTAACAGCATTTTCCCACTTAACATCCTTTGAATCTCCGCATGAAGAAACCAAAAGTAAAACACAAAACACTTTAATTAGATTGTTCGTTTTCACAAAGTAAAATATTAAGATTAAACAATAAAAAAGGTCAGTAATCAAAACGATTACTGACCTTAAAAAGGCGGTCCGGACGGGACTCGAACCCGCGACCCCATGCGTGACAGGCA
>JAVVRI010000168.1:584-4539 GCA_036654795.1 Tannerellaceae bacterium | reverse complement strand
TGCCGGCTTTTACCATTGTGTCGGATAACGGAACAAAAATACAGTCTGCCTCTTTGAAGGGAAAAGTGATTCTGATCAACTTCTTTGCTACTTGGTGTCCTCCTTGTCAAAAGGAACTGGCCGCGATTAAGGAGAGTCTTTGGCCAAAGTATAAGGGTAATAAGAACTTTGAATTGTTGGTAATTGGTCGTGAACATACGGATGCCGATTTGACCAAATATAACAAGAATAAAGGTTTCGACTTTCCCCTCTATCCGGATAAAAACAGGGCAATCTTTGGTGCTTTTGCCAAGAATCTGATCCCTCGTAGTTACCTGATTGGCAAGAATGGCAAAGTGCTGTATGCCGGAAAGGGTTATACAAAGGAGGAGTTTGCTGATTTGGAACAGAAAATAGAAGATGCTTTAAAGTAACAGTCATGCAATACAAAAGCTTACATCTTATTTACTTTTCGCCAACGCATAGCTCGGCGAAAATTGCGTATGCCATTGCCGAAGGGTTGGGCATAAGCACCTTCTCTGAATCAGATATTACTCTGGATGTAGAGGACGATCAGATGAAGATTGAAGACGAACTAACCATCGTTGCCGTACCTGTTTACGGAGGACGTGTGGCAGAGACTGCCATGCAGCGCCTTCGCTCGTTTCATGCGCGGCAAACACCGGTTATCCCGGTGGTGGTCTATGGTAATCGTGATTACGAAGACGCGCTTCGTGAGTTGTGCGACCTGACGATCGAATTGGGCTTTGTGCCCATTGCTGCCGGTGCCTTTATTGGAGAACATTCGTTTAGTCGTCCCAAGATGCCTATTGCTGCCGGTCGTCCGGATGATGCGGATCATTTGGCGGCTATCCGGTTTGGAAAAGATGCTTGCACAAAGCTACGTGGAGTAGCTTGTCTGGACAAAATGATGCCTTTGGTTGTGAAAGGAAATTTCCCCTATAAGGTGAAGTCGCCGTCAACGCCTCAAGCACCCGTGATCGACGAGGATCTGTGTACCCGTTGCGATTGTTGTATGGATGTTTGCCCAACGGGCGCCATCACAATAACCGAGAAGGAGGGACAGATGGTGAGTGATCCGTTGCTTTGCATCAAGTGTTGCGCCTGCGTCAAGGAATGTCCCGAAGGTGCCCGCAGCTTCGACACCCCTTACACGGCGTTGCTTTCTAAGAACTTTAGTGCCCGCCGTGAGCCGGAACTATTCTTTTAGCAGCCGGAAATGACTGTAAATACCTCTGTACGGATAGAAAAAGAAAAGCGGATCATAGCTCTTATGATCCGCCTTTATTGTGTAAAGAGTGAGGGAAATTCGGTGCTTTGCCCAGATTGCGAGGCGTTGCTTCGGTATGCACATGCCCGCTTGGATCATTGCCCTTTTGGGGCGAAGAAAGGTGCGTGCAAACGGTGCGCAGTGCATTGTTATAAACCGGATATGCGCGAACGGATGCGCTGTGTGATGCGCTTTGTCGGTCCGCGCATGATTCTATATGCTCCTTTGGAGGTGTTTCGCCACTGGTTCGGACGTTAAATAGATAAAAATAAAATAGAATTACAATTGCTATGAGACGAGTCGTTATTGTAGGAGCCACCTCCGGCATCGGTCTGGAAGTAGCTAAAGGATATATACGCCAGGGATGGCAAGTAGGTATTGCCGGTAGAAGATTGCCTGCATTAGAGGCTCTTCAGGCTCTTGCACCGGAAAAAATAGCAATCCAACAACTAGATGTTACGAAAGAGGATGCACCCGAAAGGCTGCTGCAACTCGTTTCGCGTTTGGGCGGGATGGATCTGTTTCTGCTAAGCTCCGGCATTGGTAGTCAAAATATGCAACTCGATGCCGCGATTGAAATAAATACTGCCCGCACCAATGTGGAGGGATTTATCCGTATGGTTACCGCTGCTTTTCAATACTTTCAGGCGCAGGGCGGAGGTCATCTGGCTGTGATCAGCTCCATTGCCGGTACAAAGGGATTGGGTGCCGCCCCGGCTTACTCGGCTACCAAACGCTTTCAGAATACCTATATGGATGCTTTGGCACAGCTTTCGCACATGAAAAAGCTGAATATTTGCTTTACGGACATACGCCCCGGCTTTGTAGAGACGGCTTTGCTGAAGGATGGTCATTATCCACTGCTGATGAAGCCTGAGCGTGTGGCTGCTCATATCATTTCTGCCCTCCACCGTCAGAAGCGTGTGGTGGTGATCGATTGCCGCTACGCTGTGTTGGTCTTTTTCTGGAAACTGATACCCCGTTGCCTTTGGGAAAGGCTCCCTATACGGAGTGGCCGGAACGGCTCGTGAGCAAATCGCTCGTAATCTTTTCGATGTAATTGGGCGGAATAGTAGTGCGCGGCACTTTGAACCCGGCAAACCATTTATGAAGGGGCAGGTCGAAGCCTGTGCCGTTCATGTAATTGTAGAGGGAGGTGCGAAGCCCTTCTCCGTAAAGTTCGTGTCGGCAACCGGTTTCATCTTCGAAACGAAGGTCGTTGCGAGCAAAGCCTCCGAATGGCGGCTCCGTAATGCGACAGTGATAATTGGCTGGTGAGAGCCCTACGGGGCTGTGGGCAGTCATGGCAAAGCGATGCCAGAAACCGGATTGCACCAATCCCAGTTCAAACAATTGGCGCACGACTTCGAGTGAATCGATCGTCTCCTGCGCTGTTTCCGTCGGGAAGCCGTACATTAAATAAGCATGCACCATGATGCCGGTCTCCGTAAAGTTTCCGGCTACGCGGGCTACTTGTGGCACAGTCACCCCTTTATTAATCAGGCTGAGAAGGCGTGGAGAGGCTACCTCCAAACCTCCGGACACAGCGATGCAGCCGCTACTTCGTAATAATTGGCAGAGTTCTGCTGTAAAACTCTTCTCAAACCGTATGTTTCCCCACCAAGAGACGGTTAGGCCGCGACGGATGATCTCGCTTGCCAGTTCGCGGAGCAGGGCAGGGGGGGCAGCTTCGTCCACAAAGTGGAAGCCCCGTTCGCCTGTTGCGGTTATTAATTCTTCCATTCTGTCCACCAACGTAACAGCCGTGTTCGGCTCGTATCGCCCGATGTAATCCAACGACCCATCGCAGAAGGCACACTTTCCCCAATAACAGCCGTGCGCCAGCGTCAGCTTGTTCCATCGCCCGTCGCTCCATAGTTTGTGCATTGGGTTCGTCACTTCGATTACCGAGATGTATTTATCCAGCAGTAGACCGCTATAGTCCGGTGTACCCGTTTCGCTTTGCTGGCAATGAGGATGGGTGGGGTCGTTGTGGTATATGATTTGGCTGCGGCTGTCGTCTAGGCAGTAGGTGCGCACCAAAGCTTTTGCTTCGGCTTTACCTTGCAGATGTAGCAGTAGCTGATGCAGCGGGTCTTCGCCATCATCTAGTAATAGGTAGTCGATGTATTGAAAGAGGCGCGTGTCGCTGATCTGCCTCAGTTCGGTATTGGCAAACCCACCTCCCATCACGACCGGAAGCTCCGGGCAATGCCTCTTCAACCATTCGGCACAACGCAGGGCGCTGTATAAGTTGCCGGGAAAAGGCACGCTGAGCGCAACCACGGAAGGGCGACTTTCCATAATCCGTTTTTCGAATAGTCGCAGCATAATGTTGTCCGTAAAGCTAAGTGGACGGCTCAGTGCGGCTGCTATCTCGTCGAACGAGGAGGCGCAACGTCCCAAATGCTCGGCGTAGCGACTAAAGCCGAAGTCCGGATCTACTGTCTCCTGTATAAAGTCCGACAAGTCCTCCAGATAGCAAGTAGCCAGATAGCGTGCTTTGTCCCGCATTCCCAGACTGCCGAAAGCCCACTCCATTTCCTCTTCATCCTGTGTAAAGCGGCCGGCGCGGGGTAGGTAGGTGTCGTTGCAAAGACTATAAGCCAGCGTGTCACTCTGTCCTTGCAGAAAGGCGACAACGTGCGGAATGGTTTGCACATAGCGCGTGCTTTGCGATAGGAC
>JAVVRI010000168.1:0-574 GCA_036654795.1 Tannerellaceae bacterium | reverse complement strand
GTACGCCCGTTGGCCGATAGTTTCCCTTTCGGCAATTTTTTCGCAACAGCGAAGAGTGCAGTCATTCCTTCGGCTGAGAAGATGGCTAAAATCACTTCCAAACTCAAATCCATCTGCTCCGAAGCAATTCCTTTTGTATTGAGGTATCCTTTCAGGTATGCAGTGGAAGGGTAGGGCGTATTCATTTGCGTAAACGGCGGAATGAGTAGCAAAACGGGCGCTGTCTTCATTGTGCTTGGACGGTTAAAGGGACTTGTTTATTTGTTCGATATAATCCAGAATCTCGTCGCGTCCATCTTTTTTCTCGGCTGAGGAGAGGAATATAGGGGGTGTCTCTTCCCATACATCAGATAGCTTTTTTTTATAGGCCATCATGTTTTCACTCAATTTGCTGCGGCTTAGTTTGTCCGTTTTTGTGAAGATGATGGAGAATGGAATTGCGTTTTCGCCAAGCCACTCCATAAACTCCAGGTCTATCTTCTGTGCTTCCAGACGGCAGTCTAGGAGGAGGAAAAGGTTTGTCAACTGGTCGCGCTCTAGGATGTAATCCTCAATGATGCGGCGGATGTTATCT
>JAVVRI010000167.1:0-4628 GCA_036654795.1 Tannerellaceae bacterium | reverse complement strand
CTCCTTTATTTATAAGATAAAAAGTAGTCAACCAAAAACGTTAAACTACAATTTTGCGAAGAAAGGGTACAAGCGTATTTTTAGTTTCATAGTAGTGAAACAAAAGTTTCATCGGCATGAAACTAAAATTTTACCTATTGGAGCAGAAATAGGTGGTATTTGCCGATGTTATGGCAAATGTGACTTTTTACTTGCAAATAATTGTCTTCGGATGCTGTAATTCCAAAATAATTAGTTTAATTTGTGATCTATAATAGGAATGTATTATCCTTTTCTTAAATGCGATTGAATATGAAGGACACTCTTGAGACTAATCTGGCGGCAGAAGAAACCGTCATTTTGGAAGAAACTAAAGCTCCGGTAGAAACACCGGAAAACACTGCGGCAGAAGTTGTAATAGACGAAGCACCGGAGGCAGTAATTAATGTGGCTGCCGGCAAGTTATCGAAGGAAGATATTCTGAATCGATTGGCCGAATTAGTAGAAACACCCGTAGAGACCGCCAGAGGTGAGGTGGAATCACTGAAACAAGCGTATTACAAGATTCATCGGCTTGAAGTGGATGAATTGAAAAAAGTATTCTTGGAAGGTGGAGGTGAGGAGGCCGACTTTGCTGCCCCTGAGGACGAAACGGAAGTTAAAATCAAGAGCCTGCTTGCTGCGTATAAGGAGAAAAAGGCTGCCCTTATCGCTGAAGAAGATCGGGTGAAAGCTGCCAACTATGCGCTTAAACTGCAATTGATCGAACAGTTGAAAGGCTTGACGGAAAGTCAAGAAGACTTCAACAAACTATACAACGACTTCAAGGACATCCAGCAAAGATGGAAAGAGCTGAAAGCCGTCCCCCAAGAATTTGCAAACGATTTGTGGAAGAACTATCAGATATACAGCGAAAAGTTCTATGACATTATCAAGATAAACAACCAGTTCCGCGACTACGACTTCAAGAAGAATCTGGAGATGAAAACCATTCTGTGCGAAACAGTCGAAAAGCTGGAAACAGAAGCTGACGTTGTGTCTGCCTTCCATCAACTACAGAAGCTGCACCAGCAATGGCGCGAGATTGGCCCTGTGGCAAAGGAATTGCGCGAAGACCTCTGGACTCGCTTCAAGGCGGCTTCTACGGTGATAAACAAACGCCATCAGGAGCATTTCGAAGGGCTGAAAGGGAAAGAACAGGAGAACTTGGACGCCAAGACGGCTATCTGTGAAGAGATAGAAGCAATCGATTTCGAAGCATTGAAGAGCTTTAAGGATTGGGAAGAGAGGAACAAGGTCGTTATTGCCCTGCAGGACAAATGGAAGACAATCGGCTTTGCCCCTAAAAAGTTTAACGTAAAGATATTTGAACGCTTCCGTGCGGCTTGCGACGTCTACTTCAGCAAGAAGAGTGACTACTACAAGTCCATCAAGGAAGAGATGGAAAAGAACCTGGAGCTCAAGAAAGACCTTTGTGAGAGGGCGGAAGCATTGAAGGACAGCATGGATTGGAAAGAGGCTACCGATAAGATGATCGCTCTTCAGAAGGAGTGGAAGACCGTCGGTTCCGTTGCCCGTAAGCATTCCGATATAATATGGAAACGCTTTATCTCTGCCTGCGACTTCTTCTTTGAGCAAAAGAACAAAAACGTATCTTCGCAGAAATCAGTAGAGCAGACCAACTTGGCAGCCAAAAAGGCACTGATCGAAAAGATCGCCACGATGGACGATACGCTGGAGCACAACGAAGCGCTGGCTACCCTGAAAGGACTTATGGCTGAATGGAATGCCATCGGACATGTCCCCTTCAAGGAAAAAGACAAAGTGTATAAGGAATATCACGAAGTAGTAGACAAGCACTTCGACCACCTCAAAGTAGGTCAAGATGACCGCAAGATGCAGACCTTCCGTAGCAACCTGAACAACATTTCCGGTGCCGGCGAAAGAGGTAAAGGCAAACTGTACGGCGAACGCGAGAAATTGATGCGTACCTTCGAACGGATGAAGGCCGAACTTCAAACTTACGAGAACAACATCGGCTTCTTAAGCATCTCGTCAAAAGGCGGCGGTGGCTTAGTGAAAGAGATGGAACGCAAAATAGAGAAATTGAAAGAGGAAATGGCTCTTGCGGTCAAGAAGATTGACGCAATTGACGAAAACCTGGAATAGCTGGAATAGAATAACACACGAAGCCGTCTCGCATAAGTAAGACGGCTTCGTCTTTTTACACTACGCATAATGACACTACGCATTCATTACTTTAACCCTGGACATGAAACGGCTATATTGCTTGACGAAGCGAACTATACACCGCCAACGAATGTGCAGAGGATGATACGGGAATTGGCCTTGTTGCCGGCATGGTATGCCGATAAGGGTGATTATGTTTTTGTTGAGGAACTTTTATCGCCCCGTTTTATATCACTGCTCCCAAATGAGCTACGTCCGTTTGGTGTACCCATAAGCCGTAAAGAATTACTAACTAAAGGCAAAAAGCTGCCAGCTATGCAGGCTGCTCCTTGGGGCGTTTCGCCTCAGAGCGTCCGCTTCTTCCAGTTGCTGAAGGAAACTTGCAACTGGCAACTGGACGTCCCCGAATGGAAAGAAGCATACCTGCCCCTGACCGGACGACAGACTGCCGCCCACTGTTTGGAGAAGATACAGCTCCTCCTACCCGACATTTCCTTTCCGGTCTCCCCCCGTTTCTGTGTGAAAGAAAAGGAGATAGAGAAGTATATCCGCCTCTGTAACGCTCCCTTTGTAATGAAAACACCCTACTCCTCCTCCGGACGCGGTTTGCGTTGGCTCAAAGAACGCAAATTGACGGAAAAAGACCGTACTTGGATCAGGGGTGCGTTCAATAAGCAAGGCACGCTCAGCATCGAATGCGGCGTAGACAAAGCGCAGGATTTGGCCATGGAGTTCTATTCGGATGGTCAGGGCACTGTCCGCTTCGAAGGGCTTTCCTTCTTTTCCACGGAGGAGAACGGCGCTTATATCGGCAATTGCTTGGAGTCGCAAAATTCCTTTCAACAATTACTTGTTAGCTCCATAGGCGAAGAGAACTGCCGCCGCATACAAGAGGCGGTGACCGAGGCCTTGCGTGAGGCTGTTGGCAGTGTCTATACCGGCTATTTGGGTGTAGATATGATTCTCTATCACGATGGTAAGGGTGGCATGAAGCTCCATCCTTGTGTGGAGATCAACATGCGTTATACGATGGGGCTGCTGGCTCAGCGACTGTTCGAGCGATACATACACCCTAGTTCTATCGGCGATTTCCGTATAACCTACGACAGCAAGCCCGGAGAGGCTTATGAGCGCCATCGCTTTATGAAGGATGCCTATCCACAGCATATTCTGGACGGTAAGCTAAAAGAGGGTTATCAGGCACTCTGCCCTGTCACGAAGGATACGGGCTTTCGTGCCTATATGCTGGTGATGTAACAAGCTTCGACAAGTTAGTATTCAACAAATTAACAATAAATGAGATGCTAAAGAAACAAGTTTTATTGACTACCTTATTGTTTTGCTTGCTGGCTGCCTGCCCGCTGAGCGCGCAACAACAGATGAAGCCGCTTCCGATCGACCCAAAGGTGCGTTTTGGTAAGCTGGATAATGGCATGACTTACTATATCCGTCATAACGAACAGCCCAAGGAGCGTGCGGACTTCTACTTTGCCCAGCGCGTGGGCTCCATACTGGAAGAAGAAAACCAGCGTGGACTGGCTCATTTTCTGGAGCACATGGCCTTTAACGGCACAAAAAACTTCCCCGGCCACGGTATAGATGATTTTACGGAAAGTATTGGTATGCGTATGGGCGAGAACCTGAACGCCTACACCGGCTTCGACGAAACAGTCTATACCATCATGAATGTCCCCGTAAAAGGCAAGGGGGTAGTGGACTCCTGCCTGCTGATACTCCACGACTGGTCGAACTACATTAGCCTCTCCGAGACTGAGATTGACAAGGAGCGTGGCGTAATACGCGAAGAGTGGCGCACCCGCCAGGATGCTCAGGCACGCCTTTGGGAACAACAATTGCCTGCCATGTATCCCGGTAGCCGTTATGCCAATAGGATGCCAATAGGTAGCATCGACGTAATCAATAACTTCAAACCGGACGAGCTGCGGGCTTATTACCAGAAGTGGTACCGCCCCGACCTGCAAGGCATTATCATCGTAGGCGATGTCAATGTGGATCAGGTGGAAGCAGCCATCAAAAAGACCTTTTCCACCATTCCTACGCCGGTAAATCCTGCCAAACGCGAGCGTTTTGAGGTGCCGGACAATGACCTGCCGCTGGTCTCTATCGCTACGGACAAGGAGGCGCCCAACACAATTCTTTACCTCTACTATAAGCACGAAAAGATGCCTAACGAGCTCTATGCTACTGCTACCGGTCTTGTGAAGGACTACATTCAGCAGGTATCCGTCGCCATGATGAACGATCGCTTGGCCGAACTATTGCAAAAGGCCAACCCGCCCTTTATGGAGGCTGGGGCTTGGGATGGTGACTATATGGTTTCCCCTACGAAGGCTGCCTGGGTTATGGTGGCTGTAGCAAAAGAGGGTGAAACAGACAGCACCCTGACCGCCCTTGTGTTGGAAACGCAGCGCCTCAAACGCTTCGGCTTCACCGCTTCG
>JAVVRI010000166.1:0-4659 GCA_036654795.1 Tannerellaceae bacterium | reverse complement strand
AGCGGACTGCTTTTCTTTGCCCTCAGTCCCTTGAAGGCAGAGGGTGAAGGGATGGTCAAAAGATCTTCCGATAGACATGGCAATAGGGCGTAGTGCCTTTATGCTCATAATATTGCTGATGATAATCCTCCGCTTTCCAAAAAGTAGCGGCAGGTCTCAACTGTGTTGCCACCTTATATCCCTTACCCTCAAGTTGCCGAATATATGTTTCTGCAATTTGCTTTTCTTCCGGCGTGGAGTAAAAGATACAGGAAAGATATTGTGGGCCAATGTCCGGACCTTGACCGTCCGTCTGTGTAAAGTCGTGCGTTTCAAAAAACAGCTTGACCAGTTCGTCGTAAGAGGTCTGTGTCCCGTCATAAGTAACTTCGGTAGTTTCAAGATGTCCGGTATTCTTCTCGCAGACTTGCTTATACGAAGGGTTCTCCACATGCCCACCCATAAAGCCAACAGCGGTATGCTCCACTCCTTTTCCTTTCATGAAATAATACTCCGTCCCCCAAAAGCAACCCGAAGCGAAGTAAGCTTTCTTTTGAACCACCTCCGTTGCTGGAACAAATTGCATGGAGATAGAATTTACGCAATGACGTATATTCTTATTTGTGAATCCTTCCCCCGTAAACACATGTCCCAAATGAGCGCCACAACGGGTACAGACAATCTCCGTACGTTGCCCATCCGCATCCTTCACATGAGTCACAGCACCTTTTATCTCATCATCAAACGAAGGCCAACCGCATTGCGACTCAAACTTATCCTCCGAACGATAAAGCGGGGCATTGCACTGTTTACAAATATAAGTACCTTTTTCTTTCGTACTGATATACTTTCCAATAAAGGGGCGTTCAGTACCTTTGTGAATCATCACTTGCTCCTCTTCCGGCGTTAACTTGTTCAATTGCATATCTTTTTGTTTTTTCTGATTTTGCGAATTACTTTGCACGCAGGCAAACGAGGCAAACAGCGTACATAAAATAAACAGATAGACCTTCATCCTTTTTCTTTTTTATCCGCCAAATATAGGAATAAAAGTACATACAATTGATCTGATTACTCCCCTAAATGCAAATAAAAAGGGATTCATCCTGTCGGATGAATCCCTTTTTATTTGATTAAAGAATCAATTCCTTAAGCCTTACAGCTATAAAAGACAAAGACTAGTATTGACGTTCAAGCAACCAAGCATCCTGAAAATTAGGAGCATACTTTGACTTGATAGCATCGCGACTGTCTGCTGCATCTGCTTTCTCGTCAAAACTGCTGACAATAACACGCAACATACCTTGCTCGTTTTCACCCAACACAGCATTGTAACCATCGTTCTGCATGCGATCTTTCAAAGAATAGGCATTTGTTTTGTTTTTGAAACTGCCAATTACTACACTATAACGTTTCAGGCGACTTGCGTCTTCACCCTGAGCTGCGTTAATTTTTTCTGCACGGGTAGAAGCGCTCGATGTTCTCGGTTTCGATACCGGAGCAACCTCTACTACTTCTTCCTCCACCACCTCAACAGGAGCTGTCGTTTCTTTCTCTTTGGCTTGTTCGTAAGCAGCCTTGTAAGCACTCTGTTTAGGTTTACATGAGCCGAATGCTAAAAATTAACATATTGCGGCTCCAAATAACCAAATCTTATTCATACTGTTCAGTTCTTATAATTAGATTCGCAAAGATATAATATTATTTAGTACTTTCGCACTCATAACATAATTATATTACAACACACATGAATAAATCTATCGGAACAATGATTATGGCAACATCCGTATTATTGGGTGCTTGCACCGGAGAGGTAAAAAAGACGGACGAATCAGCCCCCATCATCGAACGGACTGTAGTAAAAGTGCCCAATGGGGTAATGACGCCCGAAGTACTTTACAGCCTCGCCCGTATAAGCGATGCCCGCCTATCGCCGGACGGCACCAAAGTGCTCTATGGCGTTACCTTTATCAGCATCGAGCAAAACAAAGGAAACCGGGAGCTGTTTGTTATGAACACAGACGGTACAGACAAAAAGCAGATAACCCACACCGCACAGAGTGAACAAAACGCAGTCTGGATAAAGAACGGCAACGAAATAGCCTTCCTTTCAAGTGAAAGTGGCAGTTCGCAGCTTTGGGTCATGAATGCAGACGGAAATAATCGGCATCAGATAAGCGACTATCCGGGTGGCCTCAATGCCTTTGTATTCTCGCCGGACGAAAGCCACGTATTGTTTATTAACGACATCAAGTCCGGCCAACGCGCTTCTGACCTCTACCCCGACCTGCCCAAAGCAACCGGACGGGTTATAAATGACTTGATGTACAAACATTGGAACGAATGGGTAGAAACCGTACCTCACCCTTTCATTGCCTCTTTTGACGGAAAAACAATAGGAGCAGCTACCGACATTATGGAAGGAGAGCCGTATGAATGTCCGATGAAGCCAAACAACGGCATTGAGGATCTCTCTTGGAGTCCTGACGGCAAGTCCATTGCTTACGTCTGCCGCAAAAAGACAGGTATCAACTATGCCGTATCCACCAATTCGGACATCTATATATATAATGTAGAGACTAAAGAGACAAGCAACCTGACTGAAGGGATGATGGGTTACGACCTACTGCCCCAATTCTCTCCCGACGGCAAGATGATTGCTTGGACCAGTCAGGAGCGCGACGGCTATGAAGCCGACAAGAAGCGCCTCTTCGTTGCCAACCTTGCTACGGGCGAAAAGAAAGAGTTGACTACAGAATTCGACTATAACACCGACGCACTGCAATGGCTGCCGAACAGCCAGTCGCTCTATTTTATTGCCTGCAAAGAAGCCGTAACGCATATCTGGCAAATCGGACTGGATAAGCAAATACGTCAAATAACAACTGGACAATATGACTACATAAGCATGAGCGCCGCTGCCGGCAAAATGGTGGCCGTACGCCAATCGATGGAACGCCCGTCCGAAGTCTTCGCCATCAACCCTGAAAGCGGGGAAGCGACCGAAATAAGTTTCGAAAACAAAGCTATAGAAGACCAGCTGACCGTAGGTAAATGCGAACCTCGCTGGATTAAAACCACCGACGGTAAACAGATGCTCACTTGGATCATCTATCCGCCACACTTCGATCCGAACAAGAAGTACCCCACCCTACTCTATTGTCAAGGTGGACCGCAAAGCACCGTAAGTCAATATTTCAGTTATCGCTGGAACTTCCAAATCATGGCTGCCAATGATTACATCATCGTAGCCCCCAACCGCCGCGGCTTACCCGGATTCGGTCAGGAGTGGCTAGAGCAGATCAGCGGCGATTACGGTGGACAGAACATGAAGGACTATTTTTCCGCCATCGACGAAATGGCCAAAGAGCCCTATGTAGATGCTGACCGTCTGGGTGCCGTAGGGGCAAGTTACGGAGGCTTCTCCGTCTATTGGCTGGCCGGACATCATGAAAAACGATTCAAAGCATTCATAGCACATGCCGGTATATTCAACTTGGAGCAGCAATACCTAGAAACAGAAGAGATGTGGTTTGCCAACTGGGACATGGGCGGCGCCTACTGGGATAAAAGCAACGCCGTAGCGCAAAAGACCTTTGCCAACTCGCCCCACTTATTCGTTGATAAATGGGACACGCCTATTTTAGTTACACATGGCGAATTGGATTATCGCATACTGGCCTCGCAAGGTATGAGTGCCTTCAACGCAGCCAAACTGCGCGGCATTCCGGCAGAAATGCTAGTTTACCCAGATGAATGTCATTGGATTGCACAACCGCAAAATGGCGTCCTCTTCCAACGCGTATTCTTCAGTTGGCTGGATAAATGGCTTAAGAAGTAAGATCGCCGAAACAGTCTGATAGGTTTTGTTGATCAATGAATAGAATTATTTTATCAGCCAAACAGTTCCTTCTTGGAATTGTTTGGCTACATTTGTCAATATAAAAGATCACTTAAAAATTAGAACAATGAAAAAGAAATGGATTTGCACTGTATGCGGTTATGTACACGAAGGAGATGAAGCACCTGATTTTTGCCCACAATGTAAGCAACCGAAAAGTAAGTTTAAAGAATTAGTAGCAACAGAAGGCGCACTGAAATTTGCAGATGAACACGTACTTGGCGTTGCTAAAGGCGTAGATCCTGTTATTTTGGAAGGACTGAACGCACATTTCATGGGCGAATGTACCGAAGTAGGTATGTATATTGCCATGAGCCGTCAGGCAGACCGTGAAGGTTATCCCGAAGTGGCTGAAGCATTCAAACGTTACGCTTGGGAGGAAGCAGAACATGCTTCTCGCTTTGCAGAACTGCTGGGTGATGTGGTTTGGGACACAAAGACCAACTTGAAGAAACGTATGGAAGCTGAAGCCGGTGCTTGCGAAGACAAAAAGCGCATCGCTACACTTGCCAAACAACAGAACTTGGACGCTATACACGACACCGTTCATGAAATGTGTAAAGACGAAGCTCGTCACGGTAAAGGTTTTGAAGGACTGTACAATCGTTACTTCAAATAAGCAACGTAGTCTCCATTCATATAAAAAGAGGGTGTGCCGAAATGATCAGCACACCCTCTTTTTATGTGTTTCACACCTCCATCTATTTGTCGCTCTGTTAGTTCATGTGAAACGTGTGATTTCTGATCAACTATTTTCTTTTCCGTAATATCCTGCTGCT
>JAVVRI010000165.1:2651-4705 GCA_036654795.1 Tannerellaceae bacterium | reverse complement strand
TGCTTCACCGCTTGCTTCGGACAATCGGATCTCTTCGTCAAGTTCCTCTTCTGTATAGATACCGGGCATGGAATCGGCATAAAGCAATTCCAGACATTGCTCTAGCTTTTCTTCTTCATTAGTTGCGTCAATGGACACAATCAACCGGTTCTTCAATCCTTGAAGATAAGATGATTGATAAGCTGCTGTAAGTTCAGATGCGTTCATAGCTGATATCTCCTTTTTGCAAAGGACGGGATTTTAGCTGAATCTTCCAACTATTTTAAATAAAAATAAGTTGTAATTACCATACTTTCCATGGGGCTTTCCCCTTGTCCCACATTTCGTTGAGCTCTATATTATCCCGCAAGGTATCCATCGGTTTCCAGAAACCGTTGTGGCGATAGGCGCACATCTTCCCCTCTTGGCTTATCCGCTCTAAAGGGAGCCGCTCAAAGATGGCAGAGTCATCATTATCAGGGATGTAATTAAATACTTCCGGCTCACAGACAAAGTAGCCGGCATTGATCCAGTTGCGGTCGCCTTGCGGTTTCTCTTGGAAAGAGTTTACTTTGTTGGTGTCGAAATCAATCTGCAACGCACCGAACTTTCCGCTTGGCTTGTAAGCTGTCAGTGAAAGGATGCTGTCCGTCTCTTTGTGTCTCTTTATCGTGTCTGCTATGTCTATATCTGCCACACCATCGCCATAGGTCAGCAGGAAACGTTCGTTGCCGATGTATTTCTGCACCCGCTTGATGCGTCCGCCGGTCTGCGTGTTTAGTCCGGTATCCACCATCGTCACATTCCATTTCTCGGAATGGGTATCGAGTATCTGTACGGTGTTGTTGGACAGATTCACCGTCATATCACTGTTGTGCCGGAAGTAGTTGGCAAAATACTCTTTGATGACGTACTGCTTGTAACCGCAGCAGATGATGAAATCGTTGATGCCATAATGGCTGTACGTTTTCATAATGTGCCAGAGGATAGGCTTGCCGCCTATCTCTACCATGGGTTTCGGAATCAAGTTGGTCGCTTCGCTCAACCGGGTGCCTAACCCTCCTGCCAGAATAACCGCTTTCATAGTCTCTTAGTTATGTAATGAAATAAATTCTTTAATCGTAGAAATCATGTAGCGTAGCATCTCTCCGGTCATGCCGGGATATACGCCAATCCAAAAGGTGTTGTTCAGGATGAAGTCCGTACCTTTCAGTTCACCTACTACCCTGTAGCCTTTACCTGTAGCACGCATCTCGTCAAAAGCAGGATGTTTCAACAAGTTTCCGGCAAAGAGGTTGCGTGTTTGTATCTTCTTGCTTTCCAAATAAACAGAAAGTTCATTGCGGGTAAAACCGGCGTTTTCTTTTACCGAAAGCAAGAAACCAAACCAACTGGGGTTAGAGTCCCTTTGAGGTTCAGGCAGAATTAAACCCCGTGTTCCTTTCAAGCCTTCGTACAACGTACGGAAATTTGTTCTCCGGGCTTCTACAATGTTATCCAGCTTTTCCAACTGTGCGCAGCCGATAGCAGCCTGCATATCTGTCAGCTTCAGGTTATAGCCGAAATGAGAATAAACATATTTATGGTCGTAGCCTAAGGGGAGCTCGCCAAACTGCTTGCTGAAACGGTATTTGCACGTATTATCCACTCCGCCCACGCACCAGCAATCGCGTCCCCAGTCACGAAAAGAGTTTACTAACTTATGCAGCAGCGGGTCATTGGTATAGACAGCGCCCCCTTCACCCATCGTCATGTGGTGAGGAGGATAGAAACTGCTCGTGCCGATATGTCCGATAGTTCCCGTTTTCTTCTCTTCCCCGTTAAGGGTATAAGTAGAACCCAGCGCATCGCAATTATCTTCTATCAGCCAGAGATGATGGCTGTCGCAAAAGGCTTTCACCGCTTGCAGATCAAAGGGATTTCCTAAGGAATGGGCTATCATCACGGCTTTCGTTTTTTCCGAATAGGCAACCTCCAATTGAGTGACATCTATATTATACGTAGGGAACGTGACATCCACGAAGACCGGAATCGCTCCATACTGAATGATGGGGGAGACGGTCGTGGGGAATCCG
>JAVVRI010000165.1:0-2641 GCA_036654795.1 Tannerellaceae bacterium | reverse complement strand
CAAGCCACCGTAATCACTTCGTCTCCTTTTTTGATTCTTCGCTCACCCAGTTGCGGGGAGGTCAGTGCCATAAAAGCTAACAAGTTGGCCGAAGATCCGGAGTTGGTCAGTGAACAGTGCTTTATGCCCAGCCATTCGGCAAAGCGCACTTCAAATTTATGAGCCCACGGACCGGCTGTCAGCCAGAAATCCAGAGAGGAATCAACTAAATTCACCAATTCTTTCTCGTCAAAATAGCGTCCGCCATAATTGACGAAAGTCTTGCCTGCCTCAAAATTTTTAGGCTGTCCGTGTACTTCGGTATAATATTCACGCGTCAGTTGAAGAATTTGCTTCTTCAAGTCTTCTTTTTTGCTCATTTCTAATTTTCGATTGTTTTTTTATATAGTTCTACCATATCTTCCGCTATTATCTTCGATGAATATTTTTCTTGCACCAATTGTCTTCCATTCCTTCCCATTACCTCTAGTTCAGTATCAGTCGATGCTAAAAAATCTTTTAAGGCTTTGATCGTAGCTGTTGTTCCTATTTCTGTCCACCAACCACAATGGCACGTCTCTAATTCCTGCCAAGGAGTGCCTTTGGTTGTTATTACCGGTGTGCCGCAAGCCAATGCTTCGGCTACCACAATACCAAAGTTTTCCGAATAGGTTGGTAGCACAAACAAATCAGCATTTTTAAATAGCTCCCATTTCTGATTGCCATATACGCCTCCCGTGAAACGTACCTGTTCTGCTATTCCCATTTGTGCAGATAGTTGTTTTAGCTCGTTGATATAACTCTCTTCTCCCTCGCCAGCTATATTTATTACATATCCCTGCAACTCGTTCCTTAATGCAGCAACTGCTTCTATCAAGAAGTTGATTCCCTTTTTTATGTGTACGCGCGATAAAAATAAGATTTCTTTCCTTCTTTTCCATGACTCTTTCAGCGCTATATGCTCTACCTCTATCCCGTTAGCTATCACTTCTATCTTGTTGTTATAGCCAAGGTTTAATAGATTCTTCCTTTCACTATCTGCTGTTGCATGCAGATAATCAGCATTGACTACTGCTTGCTTTTGATAGAGTAGAAGAGCTGGTACTTTCCTTGTCCAATGATGGCGTTTCATAATCCACGGCTCAAGCATGCCATGCGGAGTGAGTATCACTTTATATCCCGATTCTTGCGCCCATTTCTGCGCAAATGCACACTGTGGCATCCAGCAACAGTTTACATGAACCACGTCTGGCTGTATCTCATTCAATATACCCAACCATTCTTTTTTCATCCCTTTCAGTAAAGATGAATCAATGTAATGGATTTTGCAGTTTTTTATTTCTACCGAATTATTCGAAGCATGTGATACGATATGTAATTCTACCAACTTGCCTAATTCTTGGGCAAGAAGCTGCATATAAGCAGTTGTCCCTCCTGAAGTACGGTCGATGCCGGGAATGTAGTGAATGATTTTCATAAAAATAATGTTATTTATCTACCTCCAGTGCATAGATTATATGCCTTTGGTATGATTCTTTTTAGTACAATACCCAATAAAACAAAGAAAAATACAAATATCCATGGTGAAAGCAAATATGTTGCAGCAAATCCAAGCGATGTTTTTCCTATTGCACAAACTAAAAGTTTACGTATGATGTTCAATGTTGGTTCATGAAATAGGTAGATGAAGAATGTATATTGACATGCAATAAACAATGGTTTGTTCTGCTCTAACTTGAATTTGGTAGACACTGTTTTATCATAGACTGTCCATATACTAACTACGCCTAACGAGATAATGGGTATAGTTGTATATTGCCATTTATCACTAGGAAAACTTAATTCCAGAATCGATAATATAATAAAAGAGATGGGTATCCACTTCGTTCTCAGTGTAGATATTTTATCTAAGAATTTGCTTCCGCACATAAACCAAAATAAGGCATATGCAGGGACTATATCTTGTTGTGTGAAATTCAACAAAAACAACAAAATAATTAATGTTATTCCCCCTACATATTTACGTGTTAAATAAAGTATAGGTGAAAGAATAATTGTCAGAATCAAGTCTCTCAGAAACCAAAGATGAAATGCCCAAGGAGTTGTTCCATTGGTAACTTTGTAGAATAGTGATTTTACAATTGTAAAAAATGGCAAATCTAAATTCTTAGTGAAGGAATTGTTATTCATAAATTGTCCTGCAAAAGGTATAAAATCCATTAATATTACTATTACAGGAAAAAACAAAGCCGCAATAATAAAAGGGACTAACAATGTTCTTACCCGCTTTTTCATTTTCAGATAGACTGATTTTATTCCTTTATCAGTATTTAAAAAAAACAAAAAACCAGATATAGCGTAAAATAATGGTACAGCGCAGCGTCCTATCATTCCAGATATTCCTTCTTGAAGGTAATGATTGAATGGCATACCCTGTATTTCATGTGGATAGTCATGAAAACCTGAATGTATATAAAGAACAATAATAATTAAGAAAAATGACAAAGCCTTTAGTTTGTCTGAAAAATATGGGTTCATAATAGATTTTGAAATGAACGTTTCTTTCCCACTATTACAGGAACATATTTATTTATAATTACAGAAAAAGCAAAAAGTGCTATCCAGAGTAATATATGACGTATTATTGAACTGAAGGTATTTG
>JAVVRI010000164.1:0-4957 GCA_036654795.1 Tannerellaceae bacterium | reverse complement strand
CTATGAGGGAGCTCGCTCAAACTGCATAAAAAATACTTCCGAAACTTGAGTAATAGAAAATAAATACATATTTTTATGAAGCGTATGATTTTAGAAACAGCAAGACTGCAATTATATGAAATGAATCTTTCTGACATTAAATCTTTATCCTCAATATTACAAGACGAAAGTGTAATGTATGCTTATAATGGAGCTTTCAGTGAAGAAGAAACTATGATATGGATGGAAAAGCAGTTTCAACGTTATAAGGAGTCTGGATTTGGATTATGGGCTGTATTCCTCAAGGATACCAATGAAATGATTGGTCAATGTGGTATTACCATGCAAGAATATAAAATGGCACAAGTTCCTGAAATTGGATATTTATTTGCATATAAATACTGGCATAAAGGTTATGCAACCGAAGCAGCAATTGCTTGCCGGGAATACGGGCTTAATACGCTGCATTTTAATACATTGTACTCTATTATCCGAGATACAAACGCTGCATCGCAGAAAGTGGCACTTCGTAATGGAATGTATTCAATCGATACTATAGTCAAACATTACCGTGGAGTTGAGATGCCTCACATAGTATTTTGCACAAAATAAGTGTTGGCGAAAAAATTGATTAAGTCAAATCAATGATAATCTAGCAGGCTCTGCATTTGTTCAACCGAATCAGGGTAAATTCGATTCGTAAGCATTACCTTTGCGAAAAAAATTAAAACAGACACCCCCATGCAGGAGAAACATTTTTCATTCAAAAAAAGAGCACTGAGCTAAAGAACGAGCATAACGCGTGGATCCATTGCTTCGCAGCCGGATGTGTTGTCGTTGCCGGATGCGTGTTCGGGCTTTCTAGGATGGAATGGGTGGCCATCACGATCGTCATCGGTGGCGTGCTGGCTGCAGAGGCGATCAACTCTGCCATCGAGGCCTTAGCGGACTTCGTCTCTCCCGAATACAACGAAGCGATCAAGCGGACAAAGGACTTGGCTGCCGGTGCCGTACTACTCATGGCTATTGCAGCGGCTGTGGTCGGCGTGCTCATTTTTGGAGGAAAGATTGGGTGACAACATACGATTTGCACCACTTCTACGTTTCTTCACACATAAAACAAAACAGAATAGAATAGAAAAGATATGAGAACAATTTGTTTATGGATCATAGCCCTGCTGGCAACCGGCTTGCAGATGCAGGCACAGGAGAATGTGATGGAAATCGGCGGAAGCCGTAAAGCGGTGCGCACCTCCGGAGACGTGCTCGTGTTTGTTGCCCCCGTAGCCAGTCTGGCAACGGTACTGATCACAAAAGACTGGCAGGGACTGAAGCAAGGGGCGCTGACGGGCGTCGCCACCGTCGGTCTGACGTATGCCCTAAAATATATCGTAAAGAAAGAGCGACCGGACGGCAGCGACATGCACTCCTTCCCCTCCATGCACACCTCTGTTTCATTTGCCGGAGCAGCCTTCATCCAGCGCAGATATGGCTGGAAGTGGGGCGTGCCCGCCTACCTACTCTCCACCTATGTCGGCTGGAGCCGCGTCTATGGCAAGAAGCACGACTGGTGGGACGTAGCCGCCGGAGCAGCCATCGGAGTGGGCTCAGCCTACATCTTCACCCACCCTTTTGCCAAAAAGCACAACCTCAGCATCAGCCCCGTGGCGGGAGACGGCAACTTCGGGCTGTACGCCTCGATGACGTTCTAAGTTTATTGTATTTGTCGTCCGTCGAAGAAGCGCACCGTGCGACTGGTCTGCTGTGCCTGCGCCTCGTTGTGGGTGACCATCACGATGGTACGACCGTCTTCTTTGTTCAGTTGGTGGAGCAGGTCCATGACCTCGATGCCCATCTTCGAATCCAGATTACCGGTCGGTTCATCTGCCAGGATGATCTCCGGATTGCCGACGATGGCACGGGCAATGGCTACACGCTGACACTGACCACCGGATAGCTGCGTCGGGAAGTGGCGCATGCGGTGGCTCAGCCCCACCTTCTCCAACACTGCCTCGGCCGTTTTGCGGCGTTCCGAAGCGGAGACCTTTCGATAGAGCAACGGCAGCTCCACATTGTCCAGCACGTTGAGCGAGTTGATCAGGTGGAAACTCTGGAAGACGAAGCCCAACTTCTGGTTGCGGAAGGCGGCCAGCTGCTTATCCGTCATGTTCACGGTGTTGATGCCGTCAATCTCCACTGTCCCGGAGGTAGGTGTGTCCAGCAGACCGATAATGTTGAGCAGCGTGGACTTGCCACAACCGGATGGCCCCATGATGCTGAGGAACTCGCCTTTATCTACTGTCATATTTACGTTCTCTAATGCTACGGTCTCGATCTCTTTCGTGCGGTAGATCTTCTCTAAACTTGTTAATGTAATCATGATTGTATTGTTTAACTTATTATTTGTAATGCGATTATTTATTTTTCCTTTGTTTCGCCCTGTCGGAACTTCCGACGGAGCGTCGTGCTGTCTTTTCTTATACTACTCGTGCCGCAACGCTTCTGCCGGAGACATGCGGGAGGCTTTGCGGGTGGGAAACCAGATACCGAGGCAGATCATGCCTGCTATGAGCAGGTAGGTGGCACCTAAGGTGATCAGGAAACGACCAAGGCTGAGCGGAACGCGGTAGCCGTCCAGTTTGTCGAAGTAGATAATATTCATAGCATAGAGCAGTACAGGGACGAGCGTCAGCACAAGCAGGCAAAGCCCCTCCAGATACATGAAGCGGGCGAGCGACACACGACTGGAACCGAGGGCTACGCGAAGCCCCATTTCGCCATACCGGTTCTGCGTACGCAACC
Organism: Tannerellaceae bacterium; assembly: GCA_036654795.1. Classification (GTDB taxonomy): domain Bacteria; phylum Bacteroidota; class Bacteroidia; order Bacteroidales; family Tannerellaceae; genus JAVVRI01. The sequence continues at coordinate 2,176 of JAVVRI010000164.1, read as the reverse complement.
AGAAGGTGCCAATAATTCCAAAGAAGACATTGACGAGCAAAAAGCACAGGACATACATCTTACGGCTTGCCTCATTCTCGAAAAAGGAGATCTGACGATCGCGCATCTCGCTAAGCGACTGCACGCCGTAGACACGGAGGTTGTTCACCGTCAGTTGATCGCCCATTTGAGTCAATACGCCATTCATTTCCGCCTTCGTCTGCTCCTGCTTCATGCGGACGCACAATTCGGCACGGAAGGCTCTGAACATTTCGACATTGTCGTTCAGCATCGCACCATCCAGCACCTGGAAGTCGCACGGTTCGCTGCGCTCATACTCCGTGTTGCGGATCGGCTGGCAAACAGCAGCGATGGTCATCTCCTGTCCCGACTGGGCTAACAAAACGCGACGCCCCTTGCCGCTTTCTCCGTGATAGAATATATCCTCCATGTCTTTGGAGATGACCAGCGGGTTATGCAGTCCTTTGATGGATTGCGAAACAGCCCGTCCCTCCGAGTCCTTGAGCCGGAACACATCAAAATAGTCCGGAGTGACGCGCCGCACCTGAAAACTTTGCTGCGAGGCGATCGTGGTGTCGCCATCCACCGGACGTATTCCCAACCAGGAATTACCGTTGGAATAGGGACAGGAGTAGAAGGTGACGCACACACACTCCACCGCCGGATAGCGACGAATCTGATCCATCAGCTTCAACAAGTCGGCCGTGCCCGAAGAAGTGTAGAGCGAGTCGGGCACATAGCCGGGGGCATGTTCACTGAGGTCGTTCAATTTGAAACGCCACACATTCGTTATGTCGTACCCCATCGGGGCATGATAGGTGCGATAGTCCACCCAATATCCGTCCATTAGTGTCCATACGGTAGCCAACACCACCAGTAGCTCGGCATATATCCAACCGTTTATACGACGTTGGTGCCACAATATCTTAAAGAGTTGCTTTATCATCTTTCTATCTTTTTTCTTGGATTCTAATTGTTCAATGCGTCTACAATTACCTTCTTCGATGCTCTCCAAGCCGGAATAAAGGCACTGAGCGTGTTCAGCAACACGGAGAAACAGAGGGCGGAAATGAAGAAGATCGGTTTTAATATCATCGAGGCATCCAGAGCTACATCACTACCGTTGAGCAGCACAGCCTTCCCCAGATGCAAGAAAGCCACCGAGAGCAGCAAGCCAAGCACACCGCCCAGCAACGTAACAACCATATTCTCGGACAAGACCTGTGCCATCAGCTTCGACCGCGAAGAGCCAAACGCACGGCGCACCCCGAACTCCCCACTTCGTTTCTGCACAGACGACTGGATGACACTGACCAGATTGAACGCCGGAACCAACAAGAGCAAGAGCAACAGCGCGCCGGTGTCGAGCAGATAGTCCATCATCGTCACCGTCCGCTGAAAGCCATTACAACCAATCGCTATATCCAGCCGATCGATGGGACCGACGTTATTCACAAAGCCCAGCGAGTATTCTTTTTGTCCAACGTTGAATTGTCGAATCCGGTCGTCCAGTTCGGCACGGATGGCTTCAAAGTCGGCAGACGAATGTGCCAACATCACAATCTGGAACGGACCGGACACACCTTCGTTGACGCCCCTCGACATACAAGCCGAACTGGTTGTGTAGGGAATCCACATATCAGCATACGCATCCGTAGCTGCCTTGCTGACAGCTTTCACTACACCAACCACCTGATAGTTGACGTAGTCTATCACAATCTCCTTTCCGATTGCCTCTTCCTGCCCGAAGAATAGGGCAGCCAGCCGATCGCTGACAACGGCAACCGGCAGGGCGGAGCGGAAGTCCGCTTCCGTAAACGGATGTCCGGCAATAAACGTAAAGTCGAACACCTTCCAGAAGCCGGGGTCGGTGTAAAGAATCTCGTATTCCTCGAACAGCCGCTTACCCGGAAGAGAGACCGGAAGAACCTCGTAGGCAGAGGCCGTGACCGCCTCCGGAGTATGCATTCCATAGTAGCATTCGTTTATTACCCGTGCCGAAGCTTTGCCGTTGTTGCTCCCCCGCCCGTCCAGCTTCTGGGACAAAGTGCCGTAGACGTACAACAAGCGGCTGCGAGCCGACTCGGGACTATAGCCCACCAGTTTGATCTGAAAGAGCACCACCACCACCATGATCATAGCGATGGAGAGCGCCGTACCGAGGATGGATACGACA
>JAVVRI010000163.1:0-5041 GCA_036654795.1 Tannerellaceae bacterium | reverse complement strand
ACACCAGTTAACCACAACGGGCAATCAACTGATTAGTACAACATTATATACGAATTTTTTTTTACCGCATCAGCAGAGGGACTGAAGGAGATTAAAACATGTATATATAATGTACGCGAAACGTTTTTAATACTTAGTACGACTGCAGGTATGCTTCAACTTGAGATACAGACAGAGACAATTCCTTCGCAATATCTTCCGCTGATTTGCCTTCTGCTGACAGCATACATACTATTTTCTTCACTAACAGACGATGTTGCTCAAGTTCGCACTCTTTCTGCTCAATCATCTGTTTGCTTTGCACAAGTTCTTGTTTGCTTTGTTCAAGTTCTTGCTTACTTTGCTCAATCACCTGTTCTTTCTGCTCAATCACCTGTTCTTTCTGCTCAATCACCTGTTCTTTCTGCTCAATCACCTGTTCTTTTTGCACAATCACCTGATCTTTTTGCACAATCACCTGATCGCGTTTCACTATTTGTTGATCGCGCTGCATGATGGCTGTGTCTCGAGCTTCGATTTCAGAGAGGATTTGATCCTCAATATCCATTTCTTGACGAACTTCGGGAGCGGAACAGGCGGAAAGAAGACGGATAACGATACGCATTTCATCTGGCGGGAACTGAGTCTCGTCTATTTCCAGCAGATGGTCGTCGCCTTTAATACGATATTCCTGGTCGAAAACATTCAGAAGACGTTCCAGCCTCGTACGGGTACGTCCCTGCAAATGAGGGATCTGAACAATGATACTGTCGTGCGTCAAACTTTCTATAAAAGGATCTTTTTGCTCGATTACCTTATCGTCATAATCCAGATACTGGCGACGAACATATACGACAGGCTCCATCAGATCGCCCAACAGATGCCCCAAAATATAAATAGAGATAATTGGCAAGCCATATTCGGACTCATCGCCAGTTCGCATATTCCGCGGACTAAGGTACTGAGTACCCAAGTATTGACGAAAGCGGAGGGTCTCTGTGGCCAACCACGTCTTTTGAAGCTCGATGAGCACAAGATGCTCCGTACCGTCATCATCGCGTATCTTTGCAGCAAAGTCCATACGAAACAACGAGATACGATTTTTGTTCATCTTCGTAAATTCCTGCTGTCGCATTTCAAGCTCAAGAATTTCCTTTTTCAGCAGGGCGGAGAGCAACAGACGTGCCACCTTATCGTCTTCCATCATAAATTTAAAGACGGCATCATAAATAGGATTGGCTATTACTGTCATTTTGGATACTTGTTTTAAATTGTTCAGCCAAAGATACGATACTTTCTTTATATTTACAAACCTCCGTATGGCTCACGAGTAAAAAAAGTCACCAATACCTTCGTCCGAACGGTTAGTACTTTCTATACCACTATTTAGATCAAAGCATTATTATAATTATACTTTTGAGCTAGCTGGAAATCAATTTTGAGCTAGCTCAAAAACAATTACCAGCATGGTCAAAATCTATTTTGAGCTAGCTCAAAAGTATAATAGCATATAAGAAAAAAAGTAAGACGCCCTGTCTTTTCCATTAATACACTGTACGTTAGAGCTAACACATCTACAAGAAGTACACCTATCGGCTACCACTTATCGAAAAAGCATGCAAATAGAGAAGATTTAAACCTTAATTTTGGTACGGTTGCCCTAATCAAAAAGACGCATTAACAAGCCGGGGAATCCGAATGATGACAGAATATTTGATAGAACCTATTGCTGATGAAACAATAAAATCTTACATTTGCCAACAGATTACTTAATAATCAAAGTACACATGAACACAAAATTAATTTTTAGCTTAGGAGCTTCGTTTGCAGCCCTCCTCCCATTGTCGGCACAGAACAAACAGCAGGCACAAGAAAAGCCCAATGTTCTGTTTATCCTAGCCGATGATATCGGTTACGGCGACCTGAGTTGCAATGGAGAAAAGACCATACACACCCCCAACGTAGACAAACTAGCTGCACGCGGCATCCGCTTTACCGACGCACACGCCACAGCTGCTACTAGTACCCCTTCGCGTTACTCCTTGTTGACGGGACAATACGCTTGGCGAAGAAACGACACCGGCATCGCCACTGGAGACGCAGGCATGGTAATCCGTCCGGAGCAGACAACCCTGGCAGACCTTTTCAAAGCTGGAGGATACACCACTGGCGCCATAGGAAAATGGCACCTCGGACTAGGTGACAAAGCTGGTACGCAGGACTGGAACGGCTTCATCACACCTGGGCTAAAAGACATCGGCTTCGACTACTCCTACATCATGGCTGCTACGGGAGACCGCGTACCCTGCGTATATGTTGAGAACCAACGCGTAGTCAATCTCGACCCGAACGACCCTATTGCCGTCAGCTACACCACCCCCTTCCCCGGAGAACCACTCGGAAAGGATCATCCGGAGATGCTCACCGTCCTACGTCCTAGCCCAAACCATGGGCACGACATGGCCATCGTAAACGGCATCTCACGCATCGGATACATGAAAGGCGGCAAGCAGGCACTCTGGAATGACGAAAACATAGCCGACAGCATTACGCACAAAGCCGTTCAATTCATTGAGAATCACCAAAAGCAACCTTTCTTCCTCTATTTTGCCACCAACGATGCACATGTGCCCCGCGTACCTCACCCACGTTTTGTTGGCAAAAGTGGTATGGGTGCACGTGGCGACGCCTTGTTGCAATTCGACTGGAGCGTAGGACAGGTGCTGGAAACACTGGACAGACTGGGTTTGACCGAAAACACCCTAATCGTACTGACCAGCGACAATGGACCGGTAGTGGATGACGGCTATGCCGACCGCGCCGTAGAACTACTGGGCGAACATCGCCCATGGGGTCCTTTCCGCGGAGGCAAGTATAGCATCTTTGAGGCCGGAACGCGCATTCCATTTCTAGTTAGCTGGCCGGCCACAATAAAAAAGGCAAACACATCGGACGCTTTGGTGTCGCAAATAGACCTCTTTGCCTCGATGGGCAAACTGATAGGACAGGCAATTCCTGCGGGTGTTGCCCCTGACAGCCAAGAACAGCTCAACACTCTGCTGGGGAAGAAACAAACCGGCCGCACCTACATCGTAGAGCAAGCCGGAACGCTCTCTATTTCAGATGGTGAATGGAAATACATAGTTCCCAGCAACGGGCAAAGCCACAGCAAACTAACGAACACAGAACTAGGCAACAACCCCGAACCTCAGCTCTATAACCTTAAAAAAGATATCGGAGAAAAGATAAATCAAGCAGCCAGTCACCCGAAAGAAGTGGCACGATTGAAGCGACTGCTCGAAGCAGAAAAAGACAAATAAGGGTACAGAAAAGAACTTTTTTCATTCTTTATTAATAAAAGATTGTTTTTTATGTCGAGAATGGGGCGTATCTTTGTAAGTCACTTTGTGTATCAGAAAACAAACCGTAATGCTTGGATTAGTAAGTAAGGGGATAATAATAGGCGTATTGGTATCGGCTCCTATGGGGCCAATCGGTATGCTATGCGTACAACGGACGCTCAACAAAGGGCGCTGGCACGGTTTTATAACCGGGCTCGGAGCTGCCTTGTCTGATGTGATCTACGCATCCCTTACCTGTCTGGGCATGGGCGTAGTCGTTAATTTCGTAGAGGCCAACCAAGCACCACTACAACTAATCGGTAGCATCGTACTAGGGTTTTTCGGTTATTATATCTATAACTCGAACCCCGTACGAAACCTCCGAAAACGACACGAACAAAAACAATCTTACGCGCAAGACTTCGCCACCGCCTTTTTGCTTACATTCAGCAATTTACTAATTGTTCTACTCTATATCGGATTGTTTGCCCGTTTCGGTTTTGTGTTGCCGGAATATTCCTTTTGGATGATGCTTGGAGGCATTGCAAGCATCGGAGTAGGAGCTGTTCTATGGTGGTTGGGCATCACCTATATTGTTGCAAAACTCAGGAAATGGTTTAATGTACGAGGCATCTGGCTTTTAAATCGGGTGGTCGGCATTATAATTATAGTCCTGTCGGTGATTGGTGCGTTATCCGTATTCTTCACCTCAATCTTCCATCTACCATTACTACAAATTCATTAATAATATGAAAAGACTTAAAGTACCTTATTTAGCCACACTAGATGTGTTGGATTTATCCTCAGTAGGTTTTTTAATGGAAATAAAAGCTTACAGGGATTATATCAATGTAATTAACTGGGAGACGTATCCCTACAAACCCATTGTTGCCTTCGATATTGCACGAACAAACGAGACTCTTTACATCCGCTATAATGTAAGAGGAAACTCACTAAAAGCGTGCTACAAGGAGGACGGATCGCCTGTACACAAAGACAGTTGCGTGGAGTTTTTCATGAAAACGCCCAACGACCACAACTACATGAACTTCGAGTTCAACTGTATTGGCACCTGCGATGCTGCCCAACGTCAGTCGCGCGACATAAAGAAATCGCTCACCTCCGCCGAATACGCAACCATCCGCCGCTACAGTAGTCTTGAAAACAAAACGTTCGACGAGAAATTAGGTGTCTACGCTTGGGAAGTGATTGTTGCCATCCCCTTCCGCCTAATGGGGCTCGATCCGGAAAACTTGCCGGAGAAGATCAATGCCAACTTCTATAAATGTGCTGACGAAACCGAATTTCCTCACTTCCTCAGTTGGAACCCAATCGACCTACCGGAACCGGACTTCCACTGTCCGGAGTTTTTCGGAGAGCTTTACTTAAAATAAACAACAACTATAAAAAGCGGGGCTATGCATCGGAAATGATACATAGCCCCGCTTTTTATATGCCTCCTCCCCTCTTGAGACGGTGTCTATAAATGACAGTAAAAGATTCATTCTAATTTAGAGAAATAGGAGTGATTCTTATCAATAAGCTCATTGATCCGGAAAACAGAGGCAGCCGAACGTAATCCGTCCGCGGGAGTATGCAGGCAATAATCAAGCAGGCAGTCGATGGTGGAGACTGTCGTCGAAAATAGCAGACTAGTTCTTCCATATTTGTGGAATAATTTCTATATTTGTCGTAGTTTTAACTAAGAAGATTCATCTATG
>JAVVRI010000162.1:0-5289 GCA_036654795.1 Tannerellaceae bacterium | reverse complement strand
GCTTATAGCCCTGGCATTGGGCATCTTTTTTTGCGGAAAAGCTGCCGGCTGGCTAAGGGAATTCATCCTGGAGCTGGACTGGTTTCCAGCCGGAGGGGTAACTGTTATCAGCTACATCGCCGGTTTTCTTCTTATTATTGGTGTGCTGACACTGGCCGGCGAAATAGTGCATCGCGTTGTCGGAGCAACTCCGCTCGGCCTCCTCAACCACTTGATGGGAGGGATGTTTGGACTGGGCGTAATGATGCTTTTCCTCAGCTTGCTCCTCAACACAATGGAGGTAATGGACAGCCATTCGGTGCTAATTTCACATCAGACGAAAATAGAATCGCGTTTTTACTACACGATCAAGCAAATAGTGGCAACAATTTACCCCCACAATTTGTTTACATTAAGTAAAGGATAATCAGGATAGATCATCTTTTGACGCAGAAATAGGCGAACAGACCGTCCGTCCAATCGGCGCAAAAAACAGTATATATTATATTTATAAACAATGCAAGACTCAAATCAAATAATCAACGATGTAACGGCGGGAGACTATAAATATGGTTTCGTCAGCGAGATTGAGACGGATGCTATACGGCGCGGTTTGAACGAGGAAACAGTACGCATCATCTCGGCTAAGAAAAACGAGCCGGAGTGGTTGCTCGACTTTCGCCTCAAGGCCTACCGCCACTGGCTTACGCTGGAGATGCCCACATGGCCACATCTGACTATTCCGCCGATCGACTATCAGGACATCATCTATTACGCCGCACCGCGTAAAAAAGAGGGACCAAAAAGCCTAGACGAAGTAGATCCTGAATTGCTTAAGACATTCGACAAGCTAGGCATCCCCCTCCACGAACGGGCACAACTATCCGGCATGGCTGTGGACGCAGTGATGGACAGTGTCTCAGTAAAAACAACCTTTAAAGAGAACCTGGCAGAGAAGGGAATTATCTTTTCTTCATTCAGCGAAGCAGTGGCACACCATCCCGATCTGGTACAGAAGTATCTGGGCAGTGTCGTAAGCTATCGTGATAACTTCTTTGCAGCCCTCAACTCGGCCGTCTTTTCGGACGGTTCGTTTGTGTATATACCCAAAGGAGTACGCTGCCCAATGGAGCTTAGCACCTACTTCCGCATCAATGCCGCCGGCACAGGACAGTTCGAACGAACCTTAATTGTGGCGGACGACGAAGCATACGTCAGCTATCTGGAAGGATGCACAGCACCAATGCGCGACGAAAACCAACTGCATGCTGCCATCGTTGAAATCATTGCCCACGAACATGCCGAAGTCAAATATTCCACCGTTCAAAACTGGTATCCCGGAGACAAGAATGGTAAAGGGGGCATATACAACTTCGTAACCAAGCGCGGTCTGTGTAAGGGTGAAAGCAGTAAAATATCCTGGACGCAGGTAGAGACCGGATCGGCCATCACTTGGAAGTATCCCAGTTGCATCCTGGCCGGAGACAATTCGGTAGGCGAGTTCTACTCCGTAGCCGTTACAAACAACTACCAGCAGGCAGATACCGGTACGAAAATGATCCACCTAGGCAAAAACACCCGGAGCACAATCGTTTCGAAAGGAATCTCGGCCGGTCACAGTCAGAACAGTTATCGTGGTCTGGTAAAAGTATCACCCCGTGCAGAGGGTGCCCGTAACCATAGCCAATGCGACAGCCTACTGCTCAGTTCGACCTCCGGGGCACATACCTTCCCCTACTCCGACATTCAGAACGAAACGGCCGTGGTGGAACATGAAGCAACAACGAGCAAGATCAGCGAAGAACAGCTCTTCTACTGTCAGCAACGCGGCATCTCGACAGAAGAGGCCATCGGCCTGATCGTAAACGGTTATGCCCGCGAAGTGATGAACAAACTCCCGATGGAATTTGCCGTCGAAGCACAAAAACTACTCACCATCTCATTGGAAGGCAGCGTAGGATGAAAAAAGCAACAAACAATGGACAACGGACAATTAAAACACACGTATGTTAGAAATAAAGAATTTGCATGCCAGCATTAATGGCAAAGAGATATTAAAGGGCATCAACCTGTCCGTAAAAGCCGGAGAGATACATGCCATCATGGGGCCGAACGGTTCCGGGAAAAGCACACTAAGCAGCGTGCTAGTGGGTAATCCCGCCTTCGAAGTTACAGAAGGAGAAGTTACTTTCGGTGGTAAGAACCTCCTGGAGCTCTCTCCCGAAGACCGTAGCCGCGAAGGTATCTTTCTTAGCTTCCAATATCCGGTAGAGATACCGGGCGTAAGCATGGTAAACTTCATGCGTGCCGCACTTAACGAACACCGTAAGTACAAAGGGCTGGCACCCGTATCGGCAACTGACTTCCTAAAGCTGATGCGCGAAAAGCGCGCCATCGTGGAGTTGGATAACAAACTGGCCAGCCGCAGTGTGAACGAAGGATTCAGCGGTGGAGAGAAGAAGCGTAACGAGATCTTCCAAATGGCCATGCTCGAACCCAAACTGGCTATTCTGGACGAAACAGACAGCGGGCTGGACATTGACGCCCTCCGCATCGTAGCAAACGGAGTAAACCACCTACGTACACCGGAGAATGCAGCCATCGTCATCACCCACTACCAACGCCTGCTGGATTACATCAAGCCCGACGTCGTACACGTCCTCTACAAAGGCCGTATCGTAAAAACAGCCGGTCCGGAACTGGCTCTTACCCTCGAAGAAAAGGGCTACGACTGGATTAAGAATGAGTTAGACGAGGAGTAAAATGAAAGCAGAACAACAATACATAGACCTCTTCACGCAACATGAAGCTCTTGTGTGCAGGCATGCGGCAGAAGTGATGAACAAGCCGCGAGCAGATGCCTTTGCCCAATTCGTAGAGCGGGGGTTCCCCTCTACAAAAGAGGAGGAATACAAATACACCGATGTGGCCAAAGCATTTGCACCAGACTATGGCCTCAACATCAACCGACTGACCATTCCGGTCAACCCTTACGATGTATTCCGTTGCGACGTGCCCAACCTGAGCACATCGCTCTACTTCGTCGTTAACGACAGCTTCTACAACACAGAGTTACCCAAAGCGCACCTACCGGAAGGCGTTTATGCAGGAGGAATGAAGAACTTTGCAGAAACATACCCGAAGATCGCCGCCCAATACTACGGTAAGGCAGCAGATCCGGCGCAAGACGGCATCATTGCCCTCAACACCATGCTCGCTCAAGACGGCTTCGTACTCTACGTTCCGAAAGGCATACAGGTAGAGCGCCCCATCCAGCTCGTCAACATCTTTCGCAGCATGGTAGACACAATGGCAAACCGACGGATACTCGTCATCATGGAGCCCCACTCCTCAGCTCGTCTGCTGGTGTGCGACCATAGCATAGACGACGTCAAATTCCTTGCCACACAAGTAGTGGAGATCTTCGCTGAAGAGGCTTCTGTGTTCGATTACTACGACCTCGAGGAAAGCAGCGAGTCCACCACCCGCTTCTCCTCCCTCCACGTCAAGCAAGCAGAAGCATCAAACGTATTGGTAAATGGCATCACCCTCAACAACGGGCAGACGCGAAACAATTACTACATCGAGCTAAACGGCAAACGGGCAGAAACAAGCCTTTGCGGCATGTCAATCCTTGACAAAGAGCAACAGGTAGACACCTATAGCCACATCACGCACGCGGCCCCTCATTGCGTCAGCACCGAGCTCTTCAAAAACGTCCTCGACGACCAAGCACAAGGAGCCTTCAGCGGGCGCATCTTAGTAAAAGAGGGAGCCCAAAAGACTACCGCTTACCAGAGTAACCGTAACCTCTGCGCCACACGCGAAGCACGTATGTATAGCAAACCGCAGCTGGAAATATACGCCGACGACGTGAAATGCTCGCACGGCATGACGACCGGACAACTGGACGAGAGCGCCCTCTTCTACATGCAGAGCCGGGGCATACCGCGCAACGAGGCACGCATGTTGCTCAGCGTAGCATTCACCTCTGACGTAATAGAGCATGTTCGCCTAGACGCCCTTAAAGACCGATTGCACAAGTTGGTGGAAAAGCGCTTTCGTGGCGAACTGAGCCAATGCGCCGGATGTAAGATCTGCAAGTAAGTAATCGGCGCATTTAAGAATAAACAAAAACGGGTGGAAGGGAAAGATCAAACAAGATTCAACCCTCCCACCCTGACAGCAATCTACATTAGCCTTTACCTGCAAGCCCCTTTGTTCTCCGGCTGATAGTAACGCACCCAGTCCACCTTCATTTCTACCGGTAGAGTGGCAGGATCAACGCTGCCAACCCAACTACCGCCCAGCTGCATGTCAATCAGCAGATAGAAAGGCTGGTCGAAAGGAAACTGTCCCTCCTTGTCCGTTTCAATACGGGGATAACTCAATGTGAGCACATCGTTGATGAAGAAAGACACTTTGTCCGGTTCAAGCTCCACAGCATAGACATTATAATCGTTCACACGGATAGAGCCAATACCTCCACTAATCGGATTGGTTTTAATACCTAACGTATAAGTGTAATAAGAATGGACGGTCTGATAAGCAATCGAGTCATAGTTCAGGCACTCCATAATATCTAACTCGCCCCCCTTCGGCCACGCACCGGTCTGAGGAAGCAACCAGATAGCCGGCCATGCACCGACGGCACCTTGCAACTTGGCACGCACCTCCACTCTTCCCCGCCAGAAGCCCACCTTATCTTTCGTATAGATACCTCCGGTTAGAAAACGAGCCGTGTCGGCTGTCTGCGTTGTGTTACTAATTCCCCGCAAGATCAGGTTACCATCCGCCACAGCATAAAGAGAGTCGTAATCGGACATATAATTGTTCCAATCCGACCCACCACGAGGTATCTTGCTCCAATAAGAGCTATTAAAGCCACTGGCACTGTTGAAATTCTCCTCCCAAACCAAACGTAAACCCTCAGCCTTCGCACAAGAGACCAAAGAAAACAGAAGGATGCCCACAAACACCCCGAATAGATCATGTTTCATACTTAGTTGTCTTTTCATTTTTTTAGAATCATCTACAAGCAAAGATATAAAAAGCAGAAATATGAACCTTATAAAAAAGGCTGTTTTTTCACTTTTTCACGATTCTTGCTTTTTTAAGAGTGATTGCAATAAGAAACTCAAGTTTCGGAAGTATTTTTTATGCAATTTGAGCGAGCTCCCTCATAGCCTTCAACCTCCGGTTGTCAAGCAGAATTTGCGAGAGTAGCTGCTCTTGATCCATACAGAAGAGTTCGGCGGATTTTAGAATTAATATTCCACGTTTCACACCTCCATCTATTTGTCGCTCTGT
>JAVVRI010000161.1:0-5439 GCA_036654795.1 Tannerellaceae bacterium | reverse complement strand
CTAACATCGACGAAGCTCTGAATAAAGGACGCTACGAAGGGTTGGCAGAAGGATTAGCAAAAGGATTGGCCGAAGGCGAAGCTAAAAGTCAGCGCCTTATTGCCTCCAATATGAAAAGTAAGGGAGTTCCTGTGGATGTAATAGCCGAATGCACAAAGCTTTCTATTGAAGAGATCGAAAAGATGTAGCACTCATACTACCGGGGGGGCAGGTTTAGTGCATTGAAAAGTTCATCAAAACGGAGCCTTTTTGGTGTTGTTGCTCCGAATATTAACTAACAGGTTTTGCTGTTGTGGCGTTTTTCTGTATCTTTGGCACTCAACTAAAAAATAATGCAACTATGTTTTCAGGAATTATAGAAGAGGCGGCTCAAGTGGTTGCCGTGGTGTCGGAAAAAGGAAATGTACATCTGACTATGAACTGTTCGTTTGTAAATGAATTGAAGATTGATCAGAGTGTGGCGCATAATGGCGTCTGCTTGACTGTCGTAAGTATGACGGAAGAGACCTATACGGTGACTGCCATACAGGAAACGCTGGATCGTTCGAACTTGGGACTGCTTAAGGTGGGAGATAAGGTGAATCTGGAACGTAGTATGCTGATGAACGGTCGTTTAGACGGACATATCGTGCAGGGGCATGTGGATCAGACTGCTGTTTGCCGGGAAGTGAAGGAGGCTGACGGTAGTTGGTACTATACGTTTGAATATGTATTCGACAAGACCATGGCACAGCTGGGTTATATGACGGTAGAAAAAGGTTCTGTCTGTGTGAACGGCGTAAGCCTTACGGTGTGTAATTCGAAGTCGGACAGCTTCCAAGTGGCGATTATCCCTTATACACACGAACATACTAACTTCTGCCAGATTAAGGAGGGTTCGGTCGTCAACCTTGAGTTCGACATTGTTGGCAAGTATATTAGTAAAATGCTTTCATTTAAATAAAGAATATATATGGAGAGTTTCCTTTCATTATCTGGTACGCGTCAAAGCGACCGTGCGTTCGACCCGGCACATCCGGTGGAGGAGGAGAAGCTCAGCCGCATATTGGAGGCTGCTCGTCTTGCTCCTTCAGCATGCAATGCTCAGCCTTGGCGCTTTGTGGTAGTAAACGATCCGGCGCTGAGGGACATAGTGGCCGATGCTACTTCTGACCGCGTCCTTGGCTTTAACCATTTTACGAAGCAGGCTCCTGTGCATATCCTGCTGGTTGAGGAGAAAGCCAACCTATCTTCCGGCTTTGGCGGATGGATAAAAGACAAAAACTTTGCACAGATTGATATAGGCATCGTTGCTGCTCATATTTGTCTTGCTGCTGAAGATGAAGGGCTTGGTAGTTGTATCTTGGGTTGGTTTGACGAAGATAAAATGCGTAAAATATTGCAGATACCTTCAGGTAAGCGTGTGTGGTTGGACATTGTGATTGGATACTCTACACAACCGGATCGGAAAAAACAACGAAAAAGTTCGGAGGAGATCGTTAGCTACAACCATTATTAGTATTCGCGTGATTAAATTCGTTGTCTCTTTCGTGTTTGACGAAATGACACAATAAAAGCCCCATAATAGATCATTTTGATCTATTATGGGGCTTTTATAAAACGCATGTATTTGTTGAAAACGCTATTCTAGCATAAAAACGCATGCATTTATTAACATTTCGGGTGTTTAAGGTGCCTTTTTTTGAAACATAACTATGTTTTTGGGAAAAGGTCGTTATGTTTTTTCAAAAAGGTAACGACCTTTTTGGTAAAAGTAAGCGACCTTTTTCTGTTAAATAAGGGATATATTTGTTCTGTTATGCTGATTTTGCAACGAAGAAATATGCTAAATAGCAGTTTTGGGTCGTTTAATTGCACTAAATGGAGGGGCACTTTCAACTATCATTTATCCTGAAAATACGGAGTTGAAGCAGTTTTATTGAATGGCTAGTCGAGAGTTGTCTGGATAATAGTAAGGTGAAAACAAATAATAATATCTTTTCGTCAAACCTTAACCCTCTCAAAACTCCCGCGAAAGTCAGCAGCATTGCCTCTCGTTCGAAATAAGCCACTCTTGGGAGAGATGAATTATCATTTTGACAATTTGATTGTTTCAATTGTATTTGCGTTTATCAATGACCCTACGGTAGCGTAATTTTCATAAATTACCATATTTGGAGACGAACTGTGTCTTTAAAGAACGATCATCAGTAAACAAGCTTTCATTTATAGGCGATAAGTAAGAAAAGTTTTGTACTTTTGCCTCATATTATACAAAATAATAGCGTAATGAATCTATTAGAACTGAGTGAACAAGAAGTCATAAGACGTGGTAGCATGGAGCAGCTGCGCCAGTTGGGTATTGAACCTTATCCGGCAGCGGAATATGTTACTAACGCATTTTCGAAAGAAATTAAGGAGTCTTTTAAGGACGACGATGCACATCGCTCCGTATGTATTGCCGGCCGCATCATGAGCCGACGTATTATGGGTAAGGCTTCGTTTTTGGAATTGCAGGATTCCGAAGGAAGAATACAAGTGTATATCTCGCGCGATGACATTTGTCCGGACGAAGATAAAGAATTATATAACACCGTATTCAAGAAACTTTTGGATATTGGTGACTTTGTTGGTATAAAGGGCTTTGTGTTTCGTACACAGATGGGCGAAATATCCGTTCATGCCGAGCAAATGACCGTATTGTCTAAGTCGCTGAGGCCGTTGCCAATCGTAAAGATGAAGGACGGGGTGGTGTACGACGGCTTTACGGACGCAGAGTTGCGTTATCGCCAACGTTATGTTGACTTGGTTGTGAATGAGGGTGTGAAAGACATCTTTATCAAACGTACCAAAGTGTTCAACTCTATGCGCGAGTTCTTTAATACAAAAGGATATATAGAGGTGGAGACTCCTATTTTGCAGTCTATCCCCGGTGGTGCATCTGCCCGCCCGTTCATCACACACCATAACGCACTCGATATACCTTTATATCTGCGTATTGCCGACGAGTTATATTTGAAGCGCCTGATTGTAGGTGGCTTTGAGGGTGTATATGAGTTCTCCAAAAACTTCCGCAACGAAGGAATGGACCGTACGCACAATCCGGAGTTTACTTGTATGGAGATCTATGTTTCCTATAAGGACTATAACTGGATGATGGACTTCACCGAAAGGATGCTCGAAAAGATCTGTATGGACGTAAACGGCACTTCGGAGGTGAAGATGGGTGACAACGTGATTAGCTTCAAAGCCCCGTTCAAGCGCATCACCATGCTGGATTCTATCAAGGAGTTTACCGGACACGACCTGACCGGCATGCCGGAAAATGAAATACGCGAAGTATGCAAGACCTTGCATATGGAGATAAATGACACAATGGGTAAGGGAAAACTTATTGATGAGATATTCGGCGAGTTTTGCGAAGGCAACTACATACAGCCAACCTTCGTCACGGACTATCCCAAAGAAATGTCTCCGCTCACCAAAAAGCATCGTAGCAATCCGGAACTAACGGAACGTTTCGAACTGATGGTAAACGGTAAAGAACTCTGTAACGCCTATTCTGAACTGAACGATCCGATTGATCAGTTGGAACGCTTCCAAGAGCAGCTTTGCTTAAGCGAAAAGGGAGATGACGAAGCCATGTTCATTGATATGGACTTTGTACGTGCCTTAGAATATGGAATGCCTCCTACGTCAGGCATGGGGATCGGTATGGATCGCCTGGTTATGTTGATGACCGGCCAGACAACAATCCAGGAAGTATTGTTCTTCCCACAGATGCGCCCAGAGAAAACTATAAAGAAAGATTCTGTCGAAAAATACACCGTGTTGGGTATTGCTGCCGAGTGGGTGCCTGCTTTGCAAAAAGCAGGATATGTTACGACCGAGACTTTGAAGGATGTAAACCCGAATAAGTTGAGACAGGAACTTTGCGAAATGAATAAAAAGTATAAGCTGGAATTGCAAAATCCTGCCGCCGAAGAAGTGGAAGGATGGATTGCAAATGCTGATAAATAAACGGTACACTATGAATTTGCCCGGAAAAATTGCAATAATGGGTGGTGGTAGCTGGGCTACAGCCTTAGCCAAGATTGTACTTTCTACACAGGATAGTATAAACTGGTACATGCGTAATCAGGAAAGTATTGATGATTTCAAGCAGCTGGAACATAACCCACGCTACTTGACCGCAGTCAAGTTCGACCCGAACCGGATCAACTTCTCGTCGAACATCAACCAGACAATCAAAGAGTCTGACACGTTGATCTTTGCCACGCCGTCGCCTTTCTTGAAGCAACATCTCAAAAAGGTGCGTACGTCGTTGACGAATAAGTTTATCATCTCTGCCATTAAAGGTATTGTGCCGGACGAAAACATGCTTATTACCGATTACTTTGCGGAATATTACAAAGTGCCGCTCGAGAATATCGCTGTGATTGGTGGTCCTTGTCATGCGGAAGAGATTGCACTGGAGCGCCTTTCTTATATTACTCTGGCGTGTCCGGATATTGAGAAGGTACGTGCCATTGCGCCGGTATTCAAAAATCAGTACCTGATGAACTCTTGTTGCAAGGACGTGACGGGCATCGAGTATGCCGCGGTGTTGAAGAATGTATATGCTATTGTGGCTGGCATTTGCCACGGCATGAAGTATGGCGACAATTTCCAAGCGGTGTTCATCTCGAACGCAATCGAAGAGATGCGTAACTTTGTGGACGCGGTGCATGGATTGGAACGGGACATTACGGACTCGGTCTATCTGGGCGACCTGCTGGTTACTGCCTACTCGCGTTTTAGCCGCAACCGCACGTTTGGTACGATGATTGGCAAAGGTTACTCTGTCAAGACGGCTCAGTTGGAGATGGAAATGATTGCCGAAGGTTATTACGGTACGAAGTGCATTCATGAAATCAACGAAAAGTATAAGGTCAAGATGCCAATACTAGATGCCGTGTATGATATATTATATGAGAAGAAATCGACAGCAACCGTTATTAAACAGTTGACTGAAACGTTTAAATAAATCAGGATCAGAGATATGAAGAACATCAGTTTAAACATTGACAAAGCCCTGGGCGCTGTTACGAAAGAACAGGTTTATGCACAGGAAGCAAAGGCAAACGAATGTATTGCCATGTTGCACGACGCGAGTGGTGCCGGAAATGACTTTTTGGGTTGGTTGAACCTGCCCTCAGCCATCACGGATGCCGAGTTGACCGACATTGAAAACACAGCGAAAGTGCTTCGTTCGAAATGTGAAGTGGTGGTAGCTATCGGCATTGGCGGAAGTTACCTTGGTACGAAGGCGGTGGTTGAGGCGTTGAATAACAGCTTCGACTGGTTGCATACCGACCGTAAGAACCCCGTGTTGGTCTATGCCGGCCATAACATTGGCGAAGACTACCTGTACGAACTCTGCGAAGTGCTGAAAGGCAGACAATTCGGATTGATTAATAT
>JAVVRI010000160.1:0-5540 GCA_036654795.1 Tannerellaceae bacterium | reverse complement strand
CGCTCGCGAGCCTCGCGAGCGTGTTCTTCCCGATCGCACTCGATGCGGACTACTCGATGGCCCAGATCATGGGCTTCATGCTGCTGATCGGGGCCGCGATTGGCCTCGGCCTCGCGGGCGTCCTTTCCCTCATTCTCTCGGCCGCTGCGAAGCGTCGCCGAGGCACCGCCGTCGCGATTCAGTCCGACGTGCGATAATGACCACACACTGACGATCGGAGCGATCTCCTCATGGCCGAAGTAAAATTGAACGAGGCCAACTACCAGCGAATGCAAGCCGTGAATAATTACGAAGTAGCCCGCATGACGATGAACTCCTTTATCGGCACACCACTAAGTGAGGAAACGCCGACCGACTCCATTATTCCGCCCATCCTCTTTGCCGGTACGCTCACCGAGCAGCTGGCTACGGCGGGAGCGAATCGTGCCGAGCTACGTATGGCGGAAGATCGCATCGCCATCCAGCAGTCTGCCCTCAAACTAAACGATGCCAAGTATCTGCCTCAATTTTATGTAGGTGTGGATGGTAGCTACGGTTCGCCGGGTTATAACTTCAAGTCCGACCTCGACCCCAACTATGCTGTTTATGCCAAGATAAGTATCCCGCTCTTCGAATGGGGCAAGCGCCGAAGTGAGAAGCGTGCCTCCGCCCTCCGCGTGTCTATTGCCAAGGATAACTATAGCAAGGTGAGCGACGGCGTTCGTTTGGAGGTACAGTCTGCTTACTATTCCTTCACGCAAGCAACGGAACGTGTCCGCCTCACCGCCAACTCGCTTGCCAAGGCACGCGAGAACGAAGCGATGGCCGTGGAGAAATATAAAGAAGGTAAAATATCCATTGCCGAAGTGCTGGATGCGCAGATCTATCACCAGACGGCACAAGTGAATTATGTACAGTCCCGCCTTGCGGCACAAATGAGCCATTCGGAATTTATCCGCGCGGTGGGTGTGAATCCTGCCATTTAAAATGGTACTTTTGTCAATCGAAATAAATCAAACGAAGATGGAAATGATTCGTAGCAAATATAATTTACTATTCAACATATTGTTATTTTCGGGGATGGGGTGCTTTTCTTATCTCTTCCTCGTTATCTACACCGACCTACCGGCACGGACGGCAATTGATCTGAGTTCTGCCTGGGCGTTTATGGCGGTGGTGTTCATCTTCAATGGGCTGGGGCTTAGTTTGATGCAGATCAACTACTGGTTGGGGAAAGATTACCGGGTGATTATTCGGAAGAAGCAGCAGCTTGTTGTCTACAGTCTGCTACTGGCGGGGCTGCTGTTTCTGCTCAATTACCTACTTTTGGGCAGCGTGAAGTGGATGATTGACGTGCCGCATCCGTTCTTCATCAAATGGTCGGGCGTCCGGATGCTACTCGTTATCTGGCTGGTGGAGCTGGTGGTAGTCTGCCTGACAATGGTTAACAACTTCTATCGGCAGATGATTGCCCTCCACCAGCGGGCGGCTCAACTAGAAGACAATTCCATCCAAGCGCAATACGCTGCCTTGCAAAGCCAGCTTAATCCACACTTCTTATTTAATAGTTTGAACACGCTCATCTCGGAGATAGAATATAATCCGCACAATGCGGCACTCTTCACCCGCCACCTTTCGGACGTTTATCGTTACATCCTGCAATGTCAAGAGCAGCGGCTCGTTACGCTCCGCTCGGAACTAGAGTTTCTCAATTCCTATATCTTCTTGCATAAGGTGCGGCTGGGCGATTGTATCCGTGTGGAAAACCTCCTGCCTGAGTCGTTATTGGAGGCTAAACTCCCTCCCCTTACCCTGCAATTGCTGGCTGAGAACGTAATCAAGCACAACACCATTCGCTCCGGCAAGCCGATGACCATCGTCCTCTCCTACGATGATGATGACGACGAGTTGCTGGTTATGAGTAATGAAATCAGTCCAAAGAAAGGTGTTGCCCCGTCCGGCACCGGTCTTAAGAACCTTGCTGCCCGCTACCAACTGATCTGCGACCGCACGATCCATATAGAAGAAGATACACAATCATTCACCGTAAAAATCCCCCTGCTCAATGAATAAGATCAGAGTTGCCATCATCGAAGACGAAATACCCGCCGCACGTTTGCTACACAGCATGCTCACCACCCTTCGCCCAGAGTGGGAGTTGCTGGTGTTGCCCGGAAACATTGAAGAATCGATTGAATGGTTCAGTCGTAACCCACATCCCGAACTGCTTTTTCTGGACATCCAGCTGACGGACGGAAACTCCTTCCTCTTCATTGAGCAGGCGCAGCCGGAGAGTATGATCGTCTTCACTACTGCTTACGACGCGTATGCTATCCAGGCCTTTTCAGTCAATAGCATCGACTACCTGCTCAAACCCATCCACAAAGAGCGGCTGGCGGAAACAATCGCCAAGTTCGAGACACTCACCGGCAAATACATACGTGATTTCAATAGCCAGAGTCGGTTGTTGGAAGTACTTGAAGGGCTTGCCACGCCCGGAAAGAAGTATCGTACACGTTTCCTAATCTCCGGAAGCGAGAAACTGTTTACGCTTCAGGTGGCAGACATTGCCTACTTCTACTCGGAGAATAAAATTACCTTTGCCGTCACACACCAGAATAGAGAGTTTTGCCTCGACCTCTCGTTAGACAAACTTGCCGAGCAACTCGACCCGGACACCTTCTTTCGCGCCAACCGGCAGAGTATTCTCGGCATCAATGCTATCCAGCGCATTGAGCCCTACTTCATCGGAAAAGCCATAGTGCACGTCCGCCCTGCCTTCAAGGACAAGATCATCATCAGTAAAGACAAGATCACCGCCTTCAAGGTGTGGCTGAACTACTAAAAGGCAGATCTTTGGCTATGAATCAATAGTTATAGGCATAATTGATTCTAACATACGTATATTTCCCCTACTTTTGCAAAAGATATGAAAAAGAAATATTATTACATCATCTGTTGCATGATCGTATTGTTCGCTGGATGTCGGGGTACAAAGAGGGAGCTATCAGTAATCCGATTATCGATACTGCGAGGGCCATCGGCCATTGCCTTTGCGCAATGGATAAAACAACCTCCGGTCATTGATGGAAAAAAGGTACTAATCAACTGGGTGGATGCCCCAAACCTTATACAATCAGAACTGATTAATGAAGAGGTAGAACTGGCGGCTCTGCCAATGATTAGTGCAATAAACCTATATAACAAAGACATTCATTACCAACTATTAGGATGTCCGATATGGGGTACGCTCTATCTGATAGGAAGAATGGGCAAGAAGAATAACGAGCTTCATGTTTTTGGAGCGGGTACGACGCCGGATATATTGATCCGCTCGTATCTTGATAAAAACAAACAGAACTATACGCTTAACTATACCTTTTCTACAGCAAGTGAAATCACACAAGCCTTACTGCTAGGCAAGGTTCAAACGGCAGTACTTAGTGAACCCTTCCTAAGCCAGGCGCTCCGAAGAGACTCCACACTCAGTATCCTTGCCGATTTAAATCGGATGGATAACTCTCAGACGGGCTTTGCGCAGACGGCAATCGTCTGCTCTCCGAAGCTGGAGGGAATACGTACTGAGCTGGACAGTCTACTACGCCTCTCCTGCCAATTCGCAAACGACCAACCAACGGCTGCCATTCGAATATTGGAAAAGGCAGATATCTTTCCCGTAGGAATGTTAACACCAGAAAGCATCAGCCGGTGTAAGATCCATTACCTCTCCGCATCGGAAGCGCGCGAAGAGATCATGCGCCTGCTCAACCTGATCCTTGCTTATGAGCCTCGCTCCATAGGAGGTAAAATGCCGGACAAAGATTTCTTACCAGATAAGCGCTAAGCCATGAAAAAGAGATTCACGACATTGATGTCCATCCTTCTACTTCTTCTGACGTGGCAACTCTTTGCCGCCATGATGAAGCAACCGGAGCTAGTGCCATCCCTGCCTATCCTTTTCAATACGCTACTTAATCTGTTGACAGAGGTGTCATTCTATTATTCACTCGGATTCACCCTGCTTAGGGGGATAGGCGGAATGCTACTTTCTCTTCTGGCGGCTTCGGGACTTGCTTTGTTGTTTGCGCGAAGCGAATTTCTATACGAGCTGTCGCGACCGTTATTGGCACTGATGCGGTCGGTACCGGTTATTTCGTTTATACTCTTTGCGTTGATCTTCCTAGTTCCGGAGAGTATTCCTCTGATTATTGGTTTCCTGACAATGTTTCCACTGCTTTCAGAAAACCTGACGCAAGGCATTCGGCATCTTAGGCCAGAACGTGCCATGCTAGGCAAACGCTTCCACATCGGACGGTGGAACAGGGTAACCCAGCTATTCTACCCACAGCTCAAACCTTACCTCTACAGCGGACTTTCGTCGGCTGCCGGTTTCGGTTGGCGTGCCATCATTATGGGTGAAGTGCTTTCGCAGTGTACCTATGGCATTGGTAGCCGCATGAAGCAAGCTCAAACATTCATAGAAATGCCACAACTAGTGGCTTGGACGCTGGTGGCCATCGCCATCAGCTATCTATTCGACAGAGGTATCAAGAAGTTAGAACGGAAACAATTTGCCATCCGCTATATGGAGACTGACGATTCCCCCAACAACCTCTGCCGTAATCAAAAGAAGGAATACATTCCTATCCGAATGGAGAATGTTCGTTTCGATTACGAAAAAACAAGCGTGCTAACCCATTTCTGTTATACGTTCGAAGCCGGACGTATCTACGGCATCACAGGTCCTTCGGGGCGAGGAAAGACTACGCTGCTCAACCTAATCAGTGGTCACCACCGACCTACCGATGGCAGCGTGACGGCAGACCGCACAAACGGTATCGCCTCCGTCTTTCAGGAGCCAGAGCTTTTGCCAGAACTAACAGTTCAGGAGAATATTGCTTTCGTCCTCTCTGCCCTCTACACCCATAACACGGCAGACATCCTTGCGCTACAGTTAATTGAAGATATGGAACTAAGTGGATTAGAAGACCGCCGTCCGGATACCCTCAGCTACGGACAGCAACAACGCGTAGCTATTGCGCGCGCGCTGGCTTTCCCCTCTCCTATCCTATTGATGGACGAACCCTTCAAAGGATTGGACGAGACAACCAAAAGACTGATCATAGAACGTATCCGCAACGCGCAGCAGAGCCACAAACAAACATTGCTTTTCACCACTCATAGCGAATCCGAATTGCAGCAACTGGCCGAAGAAGTGGTAAGACTTTGACTATATCTAACTATAAAGAAAAAACAGTATCTTTGCCCAACAAACAACAAGACAAGATTATGATAACATCCTTTCATACACTCATCTCTCAGACGCTGAACATACCGACCGGACAAGTTGAGAAGACCATCGGACTATTGAACGAAGGGGCAACAATCCCCTTCATCAGCCGCTACCGCAAAGAGGTAACCGGCGGACTGGACGAAGTGCAAATAGGCGACATCAAAGATCAGCTAGACAAGTTGACCGAGCTAAAGAAGCGAAAAGAGACCATCCTCAACTCCATTGAGGAACAGAAAAAGCTTACCCCCGAACTAAAGAAACGCATCGA
>JAVVRI010000159.1:0-5703 GCA_036654795.1 Tannerellaceae bacterium | reverse complement strand
GTTCCCTTTTTGCACTTTTGCACGACACTCAAAATAGCCAAAATGTGTTTGATAAGTATCTGCAGTCCCCACGGCGCAACCCATAATACTATCCGCCTTAACGTCATACATCAGCAACAGATTGCCATTTTCAACTTTAACCATTGACGCATCGTTATAACCAATACGACGTGCTCCATTACCACGTATCTTCCACTTCGTTGTATCCAACTCAGTACCATTAAAGCCGTCTTCCCAGACCAACTTATATCCATTCTCTTCAGGAACAAACACCTCTTGACTGATGGCATTGTTAGCCGGCTCCTTCGGTGCGTCTTTCTTATTAGACACAGAAGAACATCCCACAAAGACTAAAGCAATTGCAAAACACACTAATTTTTTCATTATGTACTCTTTTAGATTGGTTTATTTATATCGTTTAGTATCCCACCAAACTCTTACATGGGCACCATCTCCCTGTCCTCCATTAAGCGAAGGATCGGTAGAATGAGCAGTATTGATACGTCTCTCTTCATCAACATATGGAATTTTCTTCATAAATTCGTTGTTTTCTGGTTTAATCATCGGATTGTCACTACGCACTACCGGTTTGAGCTTGGGATAACCCGTACGGCGAAATTCAGTCCATGCTTCGTTTCCATTTGGGAAGATGGCAATCCACTTCTGCGTAATAATTCGCTCCAGCTTCTCTTCAAAGTTCGTTGCCTTGTCCCACGCCACATTGCCTGTTTGAATATACGTATCGTCCTTCGTCAGATCCAGTAGTTTCGCATCTACACCTTCACGAGACTCCGCAAAAGAGGCACGGATACCCTCCTCATAATTATCCTTCGCATTGCCGAAGCCACCCCATCCACGCAAAGCAGCTTCTGCCTTCAAGAAACAAACTTCTGAATAATGCATAACAGGATATCGCTTTGAAATCCAGATGCCGGACGGGTCTGCACCGGTCGTATTCCAACTAGGGATAAACATAAGACCATGTACATTCGAATTTTCATCAACCGTATTACCGGGCATTGATAGCTGATCGGCAGGTAAACCATTGGGCACTCCTTTATAAGGTTCTCCTTTACCTTCAGCCATAAAGACCTTCGTTTTACCGATGTACAAAGACAAACGCGGATCGTCCACCGTTCCGGTATGCTGTAAAATATCCACTAAGGTAGCACTCACGCGAAACTCGTTCCAATGACTGATCGTAATCAATGGGTAGCCCAGGCTGTTCCAATCGTCCTTGTTCGTCAGACAGGTTGCCCCCTCATCTATGGATGATATTACCCCGGCTGCAATAGCCGCTTCCCCTTCCTGGCGTGCCTTCTCAGGATCAATAAAAGAGAGACGTATGGCACAACGAAGACGAAGCGAATTTGCAAATTTAATCCACTTAGAAACATCTCCTTCATAAATAAAGTCGGACTTACCTAATCCGGTCTGTCCCTTTAATCCACTTTGCAGAACTTCTACGGCTTCTTTTAACTCCTTGAAAATATCATTATAAATGTCCTTTTGCGTGTCATATTTCGGCATTTCTATACCAATACCTGCTTCGGAATAAGGCAAATCTCCATATAAGTCCGTCATTTTCGCAGAAGAATAAGCCAATAGGATACGCATCATTTGATACGTCTGTATCGAATTAGGATTTTCTTTAATCTGACTGCCCACCATTTTTATATTCTTCATAACCCATACAAAATGAGGCCACCACAAACCAGATTCAGCATATCCATCCTCATACATATAGCGATCTACAGAATACCCCGTTGATGTGTTTGCAATATACTGAGCCCATAAGTTTGCACCTAAGGCATCGCCACACTGATAATTATCCCACGCAATGTTGGTCACCCTCCAAGTAACAAAAGGAAAAACCAATTCAGGGTTCAATGAAGTAGAAGCTAATGGATTCTTATTCAGTTCCTCAAAACCGCTTGTACATCCGGTCATCATTAGGCCGGCCAGACAAACAACACATATATTTTTTAAAATACTTTTCATACTATTCGGATTTAAAATTTCACATTCAAGTTAAAGCCAAAACTCCTTGTTGGAGGCATAGAAGATATCTCGAATGCCTGAGCATAATCGCTGCGCGAGAAAGCACCTTCCGGGTTTCCAGGTGTATTTTTCTTGATAAAAAACAGGTCGCGAGCTACAATAGAGAACTTCACACCCTTCAATGGCGATTTCTCAATCCATATTTTCGGCAAAACCCAACCTAAGGACATTTCCCGCATCTTAACATAAGTGCCATCATATAAGAACTCTTCGGCAACACCGTCCGGACCACCAACCGTTTCATAGAATTGTTGCGATTTGACAGCTGTAGTGTTAGGCTTTCCTGTTTCAAAGTTAACGCTTTCTACTACCATACCACCCTCACGATTCTCTAGTGAGCGCATGGAGTTACCCAGTTTAGAAGCATAAGCATCAGTAACAGAAACAACATCGCCTCCCTTTTTGACGTCAATCAACATACCAAAAGACAAATCCTTCCAGCGAAGCGACGTGGCGATAGATCCTGTCCAATCGGGCATCATGTTACCAATCACTTTGTCACTTTCAAACACCGGCAGACCGTTATTGTTTATTTTTACATTACCCGCGTCATCACGTACATAAGCCTTTCCTATAATATCACCAAATTTTTCACCCTCGCGTACAACTACGTCACCAATGCGTACACCACCAAGGTTCCAACGTTTGATTGTCGGATCCAACTCAAGACAACGAGAAGTGTTTGCTCCCCAGTTCAAGTTCAAATCCCATTGCCAATCTTTTGTCTGGATAGGAATAAAGCTAAGCATTACCTCAGCACCATGGCTGGCCATTTTACCGGCATTAATCAGTTTACTACCATATCCGGAAGATCCTGCCATGGCAATACTAAGAATCTGATTCGTCGTTTTTGAGTTATAATAAGTAAAGTCCAATCCGATTCGTCCATTAAACATACGAAGATCCAACCCCGCCTCAAACGATTGAGTTGATTCGGGGTTCAGCGAAGACAACGGATAATTACTAGGGGCAGAAGAACCTAGAACAGGGGATATGATAGTAGACACCCCATATATAGGATACAATTGATACGGACTCGTGTCGTTACCCACTTTAGCCCATGAACCACGTACTTTCAAAAAGGATATTTGTTCCGGCAATTGAACCATTTCGGAAACAATGCCGCTCAAACTGACTGACGGATAGAAATAAGACCAATTATCTGCTGGAAGCGTTGAAGACCAATCATTACGTCCGGTTACATCCAAATAGAGCATGCTACGATAACCTACCTGTACATTGCCTAGCATCGAATTGACCTTTTTCTCGCTAAATCCTTCCGACACTCTCTGGTTTTTTCATTGGACATAGCTACCAAGCCGGGTACAGTAAAACGACCAGAACTAGCACTCAATGCTGTACCTTTTTCTTTCCGAAAAGCAACACCTGCATTCGCAACTACGGAAAAGTCACCAAAAGTTTTATTAAAGTTCAGCAATACGTCCGAATTGAACTCTTCGAATGTATTCCGAAACATCATATACTGATTACGTCCTGAATCAAAAGAAAACGGCATCATAGTCCGTCTATCCATATTATACCAATCGAGGCCTATTTTTGCATTCAGGCGTAAATACTCAGTAAAGATAACAGATGCATTCAGTTGCCCAATTATTCGGTTTTTCATATCCTTATTACCATTCCCATTAGAGAAGTAAGCGTACGGATTGATATATTCATTGCTAGTACCGCTCCAGTTAACAGGCTGTCCATCAAAACCGGCAGGACTCTGAAGATCACACATACGAATGCTTCTTGGCATTTTGATAAACTGATTGGCAATACCATACTCTCCCTGATCAGGTCGGTCAACACCCTTCTGGCGAATGTAATTTGCTTTCATACCAACAACCAACCATTTGTTCGAGAAATTCAAGTTAGCATCAAAATATTGGCGCGTCAAACTGTGATGAGGCGTGATGCCTTGGTTGCGCGAGTCTGAATAAGAAATACGACCTGCCAGACTCTTTCCGCCGGCTGAAACAGAAAGGCTGTTGTTATACGTTAACCCTGTCCGATAAAAGTCCATCATCTGGCTGTGTTGTGGCGCAAAGGCGTAAGGCTTATAAGAATCATCTTTATAAATAGTAGCCCGCCAGTTAGGCACTTCGGTTTTCCCATCCATTACCGGTCCCCAACTACTTCTTGCTTCCGAAGCAAACTGTCCGTTACTTCCCTGTCCATAAACATCTTGTAGTTCAAATGCCTCATAAGGAGTGCTAAAGTTAAGGTTACCGTTATATTCCAAAGAGATCGGTTGATCTAGTTTTCCTTTCTTGGTTACGACAAGAATAACACCGTTTTGCGCACGACTACCATACAAAGCAGCAGCATTCGCCCCTTTTAAAACAGAGATGCTTTCTATATCTTCCGGATTAATTTCGGATGCTCCACCGGAATAATCAATACTTCCCCATTGGTCGGCCGAACTTTCTGCACCGTCATTAATCGGCATGCCGTCTACCACCCAAAGCGGCTGGTTGTTTCCACTCAATGAGTTTAATCCACGCATAACGACACGCGTCGATCCACCCATACCGGTACCGGATTGTGAGATCTGCACACCAGCCACTTTACCTTGCAACATATTGGCCACACTTTCCGAGCGGTTTTCAATCAAGCCCTCTGTTTTGACCTCCTGCATGGCATATCCCAACGCCTTCTTTTCACGGCGGATACCCATAGCAGTAACCACAACCTCGCTTAACTCCTCTACAGATGGAGCCAAGATAAAGTCTAATTGAACTTTATTGCCAATAGTCATATCCAACGGTCGGTAACCTACAAACGAAGCTTGCAAAATAGATTTACCTTCGGGCACCTCTATCGTGTAATTACCATCAATATTAGTAATCACCCCATTGGTAGTTCCCTTTACAATAATATTTGCGCCGGGGATAGTCTCTCCATTTTTATCTTTCACCGTACCCGTTATCCGTCGCCCCTTTTGATTGGCACTACGAAGGCTGGAATAATCGGAAGCCTTGTTTAATACGATTTGACGATCGCTAATAATATAGGATACATCCTCATCTTTAAATAATTGATTTAAGATATTCGTCACCTTCTCAGCCTTAGCTGAGATGGATACAGTGCGCTCTACATCCACCATCTTCTTATTATAGAGGAAACGGAACTCACTCTGTTCTTCAATTTGGCTCAGTACCTCCTCAATCGGAACGTTGTTCAGTTTAAAAGTCAACGCAGTGCTTTGCGAATAGGTGGTAGTTGCAAAGGATTGCATCACACTGCATATTAAGAATAACAGGCATATTCTCATAATTAGAAACGTTTTTGAGGCGAATAACCGCCTTTTTATTTCTGTAATTAGATTTGAATTCATACTTTTGTTGTGTTTAGTTAGAAAATAAGGTTCTTACATAGAAATACAATCGGCTAAACGTTTAGGGAAGGGAAGGTGTGCGAAACCTTCCCCTCTTTGTATTAACCGTAGTATCTTGCGTGTTTACACGAACATATTACATCATAGGCAATCGTTTTTTAATAGGTTAACAATATCTCATTTCCATCTCACATATATAAGACGGCGCAGAATGAAAATACCACAATAGGAAAGTGATTTATTTTAACCTAAAATCCGCAATTGAATAAACTGACAATTTTCTCTTCGGCAATTTATAA
>JAVVRI010000158.1:0-5737 GCA_036654795.1 Tannerellaceae bacterium | reverse complement strand
AAATGTATAGTATTAATAATGGGCTTCTTCTTACAATTATGAGTTATGTCATAGGCTTTTCTTGTTTTAAATGTTATTTTATAATCACGGTATCCTTCACAATCTGGTAATTGATGGCCGTATTGGTCTTAATTACCTTCAAAATTTCAGGAAGCGTTTCGTTATTGCGAAAGCTTCCGCTAAAGCGCAGTCTCTTTATCCGCTGGTTTTCATAACAGAACACGACGTCAAAGTTGCGTTCAAGCAGATGGGTAATGTCGCGCAAGTACATCATGTCGAATGCCAGCACTCCGCCCCTCCACTGGGCAAACAGGCGGGAGTCGTATGGGATGGTTTCTATCCGGTTCTTATCCTTATAGTAAATAGCTACTTGGTTTGCGTTCAGCAGAATAGACTGTCCTGTAAGTGTGGGTTGTACAGCTACTTTGCCGCTAAACAGCGTAGTTACCAACTTGGTATCCTCTTTGTAGGCAGACACGTTAAAAGCCGTTCCTACGGCTGTAACGTCCACTCCGTTTGCCTTAACAACAAAGGGGAGCTTTGTGTTTTTTGCAACCTCAAAATAGGCTTCTCCATTCAAATAAAGATCACGGTTAGCCGAGCCATAACTTGTTGCGTATTCAATCGTTGTGCAGGAATTCAGCCATACACGCGTACCGTCCGGCAGTTCCATGTAGGTTTTCTCGCCTTTATCTGTGACCAACTTATAATTATTAGCTAACAATTCTGGAGGAGTTTCCCGAAGCAGATATGTTGCCGTAATTGACAAACAGACGCCAACCAATACCGCTGCGGTGTATTTCAATAACTGAAGATAAACACTTTTACCCGGTACGGGGTGCATGAGACGGGTCTTATCTTGTTTGATAATGGCTGTCACCAGACGATGCCATTCCACATCTAAGTTAACTTCCTCCTCAAGTCCTTCTTCAACTATGTTCTTTATACTATCTTTCATTATTATACTATACAGTTATTTTCTTCTTCCCAATATTCTCTGATATGACACATTTGCTACAGGTATTACTTACAACAGCCGGCTATATTTTCGCGTAATTACTCATGGAGCCAGATAATCCTTCAATTTCATTTTTAAGATTTTGAGTGCTCGGTATATTTGTGTGTCCACGGTTCGGACGGAGATGTTAAGGTGTTCCGCAATCTCTTGACTTTTTAATCCTTTGAGGCGGCTGAGGGTAAATACTTTCTGACATTGCTCAGGTAGCTGGTCGATGACAGTTTGTGTGATTTGTTCTATTTCGAGAGCAGCTAGTTCGTCGTCCGGGGTGTTATGGGCATCGGCTACTTCTATGGTGGGGGTGTCGTCGTCGTCATGACTCATTGACACTAGGTTTTTGGACGAACGAAGGTGGTTCAGGCATTCGTTTTGTACAGAGCGATAAAGGTAGGCTTTGATAGAGGTATGGATGTCTAGATCCGTCCTCCGTTCCCAAAAACGAAGGAAAACATTTTGCATCAGATCCTTCGCTTCCTCAGGATCTGAAACAAACTTACGGCAATAATAATACAGCTGGATATAATAAGCCTTAAACAAGGCGTTAAAGGCAGCCATGTCATCCTGCTTGATCTTTTCAATGAGTGCCCCGTCTGATGTCATATAACATGTGGTTAACAATATCTGTAAAAAAACGCATAATGCGTACAAGCAAACGTTCAGAAAGCGCCTTCCGAACGGTCTGCTTGTACGCTGAGATTAAAAAACAACCAACTTCGAACTAATCAGAACACCTCATCGACTGTCTGATTAAAGTATTTAACACATTGCTTGATATCAAGCACTGAGTTATCCCAGTTATATTCATACTCGATAGAAAACACACCCTTAAAGTGTTGACGATTCAATTCTTTGAGCATCCCTTTCACGTCCAATATACCTGTTCCCCAGATCATATCGTGCTGTTCTTTCTCGCCAGCTTTCTTCTCTGCAATGTCCTTGAAGTGCAAGGAGACGATGCGGCCTTCCAGCTGTTTGAGGCAGTCAATCTGGTTGAGCCCTTCGCGGCGCCAGTGGCCTACGTCAGAGCATGAACCCAGATTCTTACTACGGGTGGAGATGGCGGCAAGCAAATTCTCCGGTTTCCAGTAGGTGGAGGGTTGCGGATGGTTATGCACAGCTACCTTAATGCCCGATTGCTTGGAAAGGTTCTCCACGAGCGGCCAGTCTTCCAGAGCCGGTTCGCAGGTGATAAACTCCAGGTCCATCGACTTGGCAAACCGGAACATTTTCTCCCAGTCGGAAGATTTGTCGGCAACGTACACACCAGTTGCTACAATTTTAATTCCTTTCGAAGCAGCCAATTCCTTCAGTTCCTTCTGCGTGGGGGCGTCCAGATTGAAGTCGAACACACGATCGCCCCACTTTCCGCCCAGCTTGTGACCGGGGAAGATTTCAATGTTTTTGATACCTAGTTCCTGCGTCTTATCCAATGCTTCCATCAAGGTAAACCGATGGAAAGAATAAGATTGCATCGAGAGGCGCAAACCGTTCTTCTCTGCTTTTGTCTGGGTTTGAGCCTGCCCGTTCAGAGCAAGCAGGCTACAAATCACAGTCATCAATATAGTTGAAATATATTTTTTCATGATCGTTCAATTATCTAGGCATATCAGGTAATGAGAAACCATTGTTATACGTATGCTTGATCCATTCGGCAGCCATTTCAGCAGCGTTGAAGTCTGCAAAGCGACGGTCGAAACGCGGGTCTCCATCCACCACTTCGTAGTTGTCTACGGTCACGATCTTGATCTTGTCTGAAGGCGAGATGTTGGTAAAGCGCATGTTTTCGCCATCCCACATCAGTTCGCGGTGCAAGCCATGCAGACCGGAAAGACGAGTAGCCAATACACCCATCACGACCATTTCATTGAACGGACCGGAGAATTGGAAATTAGAAGAAGCCTCCTTGCGGTTGCCCTTCGACTCCTTACAAGCACGGATCCAATCCTGCTCGTGTGCATTTGTGTTCCAGATGTCGCCATTACCGCCTTTGATGCGGGCGATGGTTGGTTTCGGCTGGTTGAAATGATCCATAGCAGAAAGAGGAAGCAGTGTCGGGTTCATGCCGTAACAGCCGGTCATTATTTTACCTTTGCTACCGATAAAGATGATACCGCCGTTCTCGTCGCCCATCATCTGGCCGTCTTTCAGTTCTGTCGGACGTTCGGGCATCAGACCTCCGTCATACCACAGCACTTTCACTTCCGGCATCTTCACTTCGCCCTTGGCAGGACGTGCCGGGAAGGTGTAAGTTACGATCTGTGCTGTTGGCGGCGAGTAGAGGTTGCTCAGAGTAGAGCTGCCTATTACGCTGGTCGGATACTTCAGGTCGAGCGCCCAATAGAGCGGGTCCATGATGTGGCAAGCCATATCACCCAAGGCACCTGTACCAAAGTCCCAGAATCCACGCCAGTTCCAAGGAGCATACGCCTGGTTATAGGGGCGCATCTTGGCCGGACCGATCCATAAATTCCAGTCCATTGTTTTGGGAATCTTTGCTCCCGGCTTCGGTTCCTGCAAGCCTTGCGGCCAGATAGGACGGTCTGTCCAGCAATGCACCTCGGTCACTTCGCCGATGATGCCACTTTGTATCCATTCAGCAATCTGACGGCACCAGTCGAACGAGTTGCCCTGATTACCCATCTGCGTGGCAACACCATATTTTGCCGCCAGCTTCGTCAGCAAACGAGACTCGTAAACAGAGTGAGTAAGTGGTTTCTGTGTATAACAATGTTTGCCCAGCGTGATGGCATGAGCCGTCACACCGGCATGTGTATGGTCGGGAGTAGCGACCATGATGGCGTCGATGGATTTACCCATCTCGTCGAACATCACGCGCCAGTCTTTAAACTGCTTGGCTTTCGGATAGTCCTTGAAGGTCTTGTCCGCATAACGCCAGTCCACGTCGCAGAGGGCAACAATGTTCTCTGTTTTCATGTTAGCCAGATTACGGCGTCCCATGCCTCCTACGCCGATTCCGGCAATGTTCAGTTTATCACTCGGCGCAGTATGCCCAAAACTCTTGCCCATTACCGAACCCGGTACGATGGTCAGACCGGCAGCCGCCATAGCACCGGATTTGAGGAAGGTTCTTCTCGAAATGTTTTTCATAAACTATTAAATATAAGTTACACAATTATAATGTCTTCACCTGCATGTTGCGCCACAGCACCTTAATGCCGCCGCCGTCATGTATTTGTAACGCGATGCGTCCTTGTCCGGCTCCGATTTTCTCATCTTTAATATCTACCATCTGCTCGCCATTGAGCCAGGTTGTTACGTGATCGCCCTCAACGCGAATACGCATGGTGTTCCACTGTCCTTCGCGGAGTATATTTTCGCGCTCGTCCGGAATCTGTATCAACCATCCCCGACCATAAGATTCATAAATACCGCCTGAGTCGTTCCCCTTAGGGGCAACTTCTACCTGCCAGCCATTTACCTTGACATCGTCTTCTACAAATGAGCGTATAAAGATACCAGAATTTCCATTAGCCTCCTGCTTAAATTCAACAGAAAGATCAAAATCATCAAAATAAGTACGGGTGGCCAGGTAACCATATTGCTTGTCCGGTCCGCTTTCGCAAACCAACAGACTATCCTTTACGTACCATAGTTCGGTGCCATTCACATCCCATCCATTCAGGTCTGTGCCATTAAAGAGGCTGATTTCTTTCGGTTTGCGGGGCAGTTCCTTTATTTTCATATTACGAAACCAAACAGGGTAACCTTGGTCTTGTAGACAGATCAGCCCTTTTGTAGCCAATCCATATTCAGGCACGTCAGCCCATTTGCCACTATTCTTACGGGCAAACCAGTCGTCCGTCCAAGCATCAAACTCGATGGTTTTTTCACCGTTCATATAGTAAGTCACGTGGCCATTATCGAATACGATGCGCGAATTGTTCCAACTTCCTGCCGGATTCACCTTTAATTTGCCGGCTTCGGGCAGGTACATGGCGTAATCGACACCACATTTTTGCCACGGCTCAAGGGGTTCGGCAAAGTTTTCGTCGTCAATCAGTTGATATTCCGGCCCCGTAATATAAGGCACAGCGTTTTGCGGACGTTCCACGACGTGATACATCATACCGCTGTTTCCACCTTTAGAGATCTTCCAATCCCATGAAAGTTCGAAGTTCTCGTACGGACGATCCGTCACGATATAGCCACTAGCATCGCTGCCACCGCCATCCGCTTGGATGGTTCCGTCCACCACTTCCCAAGGACCGGTTAGTGCCGTTCCGTTATAGTCGCGCCAGCCATTCAGGCTCTCTCCGTCGAACAATAGTTGCCAGCCATCGGCAATTTCCATTTCGGAAAGTTTGTTTTGCGCTCCGCCTCCACAAGCAGTAAGAAGCAGCGTCAAGCAAGCCATGCTCCAAAGATAGATGCTTGTACTTTTGCGCGTTGTGTTTTTTTCTTTCAGTTTCATCTGTATTTGTTTTACCATTAATAATCGTACAGCAAACAGGGCTTCATAACCCGTCATAAGTTTCCATATTCAGCCTACTTGTTATAAAGACACTTCATACGGAAAGATTACTTACAACAAGAAGCCTTTTTTTACATTCAGAGGGCGAGAGCAAACGCTTCTTAATTGTTTGCTGCCGGCACAGGAAGCAACGTCTCTCCAGTGTCATACCGATGAAACAAAAGTTTCGGAACCTGAAGTGACCTTAAAATAGAAATATCCGAATCTCCTTTCACAGTCATAACATC
>JAVVRI010000157.1:0-5762 GCA_036654795.1 Tannerellaceae bacterium | reverse complement strand
AGTCTGAACAAATATTTAAAGAGCCGGTCTCCTTTGGGGGAGACCGGCTTTCTTTTCATTCAATATTATATAGACTCACCATTAATGTGCAATAGGACCTTTGTTCGGTTCTGCCGGCCACCCAGGTGTTTGATAGATTACAGAAGTAGTTCCATCATCAGGATTGGTAGCTGTTATTCTGAGATGTTGCATGGCAACCGGACTCAGATAATGAGCATCGCACCAATTATATCCGTCATACACCAAATTCCCATTCTTTACAATCTGATAAGGACGCAAGTAATTACTGTTTTTAGGGCTAGAAACATTTGGATCAGGATTTCCTTCGGGTACCAATTTCGACTTTCCAGTAGGTTTGCCTGCATTATCCAAAACGGGATACATGTCTTTTAATGGGCTTCCCCACAAGTTTACTCCTTCTATCTGATAGTTTTTTACTTGATCCAGAGCTCTCCAGCGTTTCAAGTCATCCATACGGAATCCCTCTTCTACCAGCTCGCATCGGCGCTCTCTACGAATGTTATAAAGCATCTTAGACACAGGTGCGCCAGCTGAATAAACAGCCCAATCTGATTCTTTTGCTAAATCAGTAGCATCTATAGTGATTTGGTAGCTGGGAAGTTGTGCCCGGTTTCGAACAGCATTCCAATAACCTTGTGCTTTGCTATCAATACTATTTCCGCCATTTTCTATGCAAGAAGCTTCAATATAATTCAAATGAGCTTCTACTGCGCGGAAGATAGGGCAACCTTCAATAGAAGACATACCGCCGCGGCTCCAAGTGTCAGCCAAGCCTTTGCGTAGCATATATCCAGTTACACTGCGTATTTCAGCTTTCGTTATAATGCCAGGAGCCATGGGAAGTGTATCTACCAATGTCTTATTATCGGTACTTAATAATTCACCTGGGGTCATCATGAAGAGTTGCAAGCGCGATTCACGATTTTCCTTTACGCCAACAATCGATTTATCACCTTTGTAGAGTTCGGGAGATGCATAAATGGGCTTTCCGTTGTTGCAAAGGAACGTTTCTACAAACTGGCGGGTAAAGCCCGTATTTCCACCTACGCGAAGATAATAGGTAGTAGAATGAGAGATACCAAAATCGGTCAAGTTATAAGCTCTCCACATCAAGATTTCGGGAAAACCTTCCATATTCAGAGAAGAGAATTGTGCAAAGTATGGATTATCCATTTTGCCTCCATTGTTTACTGCCAAGGGCACCACATCCGCCACTGCGGCAGCAGCCGATTTACATTCGCCGATAAAATACTTGATTTCAGCATCTAAGTTTATGCCGGTAGCCGTTCCTGGCCATCCCGGACCACCCGGTACTCTGTTTGTTCCTTTATGGTAAGTCAACCAGCTTGCTTCATACAGAGCTACTCTAGATTTCACCAATAAAGCTACATTTTTTGTTATGCGGTTTTTGCCTCCCTCGGGATTGTTTGTCAACAATGCTATTGCTTTATCTAAGTCTTCAATGATAAAACGGGCAACTTCGTTGCGGGGCATTCGTTTGGTCGCATCAATCAATGTACCCATCTCATCTGGCAATGTAGTTTTAGAAATAGGGAAATCGCCAAATGTTCTCAGTTTGCTGAAATATTGCCAAGCACGTTCAAAATAGACTTCGCCAATGTAATGCCCCGCCTTAACTTTATCTCCTTTTATCGTTCCAGCCTCGTAGCGGGGGATTACAGTTTCAAGGAAGTAGTTCGCTTCACGAATGGCATCAAAATTCCAAGCGTCGTAGTTGTGATCAATCTTCTCCGAAACTTTCCATTGCCCCGGTACCCATTGATTACTATATTCCGCTGTAGCCTGATTGTCCGTATTGTTATCATTAGCCCATATACCCATGCTATAACCATCGTGTGTACTAAAGCTATAGTGCTTTACGGCATAAGAAGCCAGTTCACCGTCCGACCACAGATATTTGTCGGGAGTTACTTGATCTTGCGGCTCTCTATCCAGAAAATCGTTGCACGAAGTAAGAGCCAATAAACTTCCTAATAGTGGAAGAATGATATGTTTATTGAATACTTTCATCTTATTTGTTTATTAAAAGTTAACACTAAATCCAGTAGAGAAAGTTCTTGATAACGGGTGAGTCTTTCCAGAGTTCATCCAAGAGGATCCGTATCCAGTGCCCAAAGTTTCGGGATCAAAAGAGTCGGGTAGTGGTGAGAAAGTCAGCAAGTTTTCTCCTGAAAAGAAAATTCTAAAATTAGAAAAGCCTATTTTCTTAGTCAGCCTATCGGGAATAGTATAACCTATTTGTAAATTCTTTAAGCGCAAGTAAGCGGCATTTTGTACATATTTTGTTTGTACCTGCTGATTCTTACCCGAATCAAAGCTAGGACGAGGGAAGTAAGCGTCTAAATTGGCACCCTCAGGATCGTCTTCGGCACGGAAATAATCCAGATGCTCTTTGAAGCAACTTGATTGCCATAAACCGCCTGAAGCTCCCCAAAACATATTATCATTAAACCAATAGTCGCGCTTAGCAACACCTTGCAAGAAAATACGGACATCAAATCCTCTCCAGCTCGCATCTAAATCAATACCATATTTAAAGCGAGGAGCGTTGTTGCCAATAATTTTCTTATCTCCAGAATCCCCTATTGTATTGGATCCGCCATTAATCACGCCGTCACCATTTAAATCTTCGTACATGATATCTCCTGCTTTCCAGTCCTTACCCAGTTGTGACTGGTCTACTTTAGCCAACCAAGCTTTCATTTCTTCATCCGTTTTGGCTATCCCATGTGTAGTGTAACCCCAGATTTCGCCCATGTATTGTCCATTGCGCCAAGTGTCCAACGAGCCTGTTACATTGGGATAGCTTGTTACTTTCTGACGGTCGTCAGACAACAAAAGATGTACTCCATAAGTCACTTCGCCAATCCGATCTTTCCACGAAAGATCTAATTCAAATCCGGTTGAAACCATATCCGCATTGTTCGTCTTGGGAACAGCTGCTCCTAATATAACGGGCAATTCGGGTGCCGGACCTACCATATCAAGCGTCTTTCTGTTGAAATAATCAAAGCTGACATTCAAACGGTTTTGAAAAAGCCCAAAGTCAACACCTATGTTCCAAGAACGCATCGTTTCCCAACCCAATAAGGCAGAAATTAAATCAGGGGCATTCGATGTGTTAGGGCGCTGGTTGTTGATTAACCATTGAGAGTTTTTATCGGCAGCCACAAACTTCATGAGCTGAATATAAGGGTATAAGCTTTCGGTGTTTTGATTGCCCAGTTCGCCCCATGATCCTCTGAATTTCAGAGAAGAGATTAAATCTTGATAAGGTTCCATAAAAGCTTCACGCGCTACATTCCAGCCTAAAGAAACAGAAGGGAACAAATTCCAACGTTTGTTTCTGGCAAAACGAGAAGTACCGTCATAGCGGGCGTTTACTTCAGCAAGATAGCGTCCTTTATAATCGTAATTAACACGGCCAAAGAAACCGGCAGTAGCCCATTGGTTATATCCGCCCGCATCTACTTTTTCTTTACCCGAAGAAGAGCCGATACTGGGTATATCCTCTGATATAATATCATTGCGAGTAGCTCCCAAGTTGCGATAGTTGTTGACTTCTGCCTGGAAACCTAACATAACCTTAGCGTTATGCCCGCCATTAAACTCTTTCTGGTATTGGGTATAAACATTTGGATTGAAGAAGTTCGTACGTTCTGCCGATTCTGAAACAGAGCTGACCGACCCGGCATCGTAATAGGCATCACCTTTTACGTCATAGTTGGGTATTTTCATAGCATCTTTATGCCAGAAACTATCTATAATTTTGTAGTTAAGCTCTCCGAATATTTTCCAGTCTTTAATCAATTCCATCTCCAATTGCAATTGCTGATAGTTCCAGTCTGTTTGAGACTTGTCTTCACCACCCATCAAGATGCCTTTGGCCATACTCATTAAATTGCCGTTGGGGTCATAATGCGTTTCAGTAGGCCAACGTTTTGCTACGTTGTGATAAAACACGTTGTCATCCAGATAAGAAGCTTTGCGGTAATCTTTACGCATGAATTTAGCGCTATAGTTTAATTTCAACCAAGGCAATAGCTGTGCATTAATTTTAGCTGTAACGGTGTAACGCTTTAGTTTATCTGGATTAAAAATCATTTGTCCGGTTTGGTCCATAAAATTACCGGAAAAATAGAATTGCAGTTTCTCGTTACCTCCATTGGCACTGACGGCATGCTCCTGCGAAAAAGCGGTTCCGCCAAAGTAAATGTCGTACCAATCGTTATTAGAGTTTCCTACCCAATCCCAAATGCTGGGTGTACCTGGGTCAGGCACAGTTGTTGTAGTAATCTTGCCGTCTTGATAATCTTTAATTAACTCCAAACGCTGAGCATCAAACATGACTGTTTCACCAGCATTACTACTTGCCCGATTGAAGTATTTGGCGTACGTGTAGGAATCGGCTGTTTTGGGCATATTAATAGCATTCGTCCAGCGGAAGTTATTGTTATAATTGATGTTTACTTTTCCTGCATTTCCTTTTTTTGTAGTAATTAAGATTACACCAAAGGGGGCGCGCGAACCATAAATAGAGGAAGCGGCAGCATCTTTCAATACAGATATATTTTCTACATCTTGCGGATTGAGTGCATTCATATCACCTTCCATACCATCAATCAATACCAATGGAGATGAATTTGAACCGCTGCCAATGGTACCTCCACCACGGATGTTCATTTTCATGTTTTGATTCATTTCGCCACCATTCCCTCTAGAATCATAGCTGAAATTCAATCCCGGGACTAAGCCTTGCAAGGCTTGCGATACATTGGTAACAGGTCGGGATGCCAAAGCTTTTGAGGTGACGGTAGAAACAGAACCGGTTAAGTTCACTTTCTTTTGTGTGCCGAAGCCCACCACCACAACTTCTTCCAGTTGTTGGAAATCCTCTTTTAAAGTTATAGCTAACGATTTTCCCGTTACAGTCACTTCTTGACTGACGTAGCCAATGTAAGAGATAATCAGCGTTGCTCCCTTAGAGGCGTTGATTGAAAATTCTCCATCTATATTAGTAATGGTACCAATAGTGCTTCCTTTTACAAGAACCGATGCACCAATGATAGGTCCTGAAGCATCGGAAACAGTTCCTTTTACGGTCTGTTGTTGTTGCGTGGCATTAGCAATTAGCCATTCGTTTCCTGAACCAGCAAAAGC
The DNA here is from genome assembly GCA_036654795.1 of Tannerellaceae bacterium. GTDB lineage: Bacteria > Bacteroidota > Bacteroidia > Bacteroidales > Tannerellaceae > JAVVRI01. The sequence goes on along the minus strand of JAVVRI010000157.1, from coordinate 560 downwards.
ATTTTCAGAGAAACCTAGTGTAAGAGTCAGTAGAATCAAACCGACCCGTCTTGATCTATTTAACATAAGTACTTTTTTTAAGTTGATTGTTTAAATAATAGCTCTTTTTCATAATACGGCACATAATCTTTAGGCTTTATGCGCGTTTCTTTGATAGCATTTTTGCCGTTTATACGTTACCTCCTTTCTTTTTGTCGTTTAAATCCGAAATTTGTTGTGTCAATCCGTAAGCTGTATTACGCTTTCCTACTAATTAGTTCTCTACATTCATCTTAGTCGAGAACCCTTTATGAATAGGTGGTTTCATGCGTGTGTCACTTGAGTTAGTACCGATGGGAAGTATATGACTTTTATTTGTCAGATATTTAATTATTACAATAAACTAAATAGGGTTATTCCTAAAGGTGATACCATCAATATTGTTTAGCTTCTGGAATGATGGGTTGCATTCATTTTCTCTTTTTCTTGTTCATAGGCGTTGTGTGTTTTAAAAATTAGATGTTTTAATCCTTGGATAGTGCGTTCGATAAGTACGATAAGAACTTATCCTGTTTTCATGC
>JAVVRI010000156.1:0-5764 GCA_036654795.1 Tannerellaceae bacterium | reverse complement strand
ACGCGATCTTGAAAAGATAGGAGGCAGGTTGTAGTTGTAAGAGAAAAAGAGAGCCGGATGGGGTCAGCGCTGGGCTGACACTATCCGGCTCTCTGGTTTTTTTTATAGTTCGTTTTGTACCATCAATGGGTTCGCTTCCATTTCTTTGTTTGAAATTAGGAATTGCCATTGCTTGTCACCAGGAGCAACATACATCGTCTGGCTGACAGACTCTTCATGGTTGCTGTTTCTGCGGTCGAGTGCCAGATTCAGACGTTTTAGGTCTGTAAAGCGGAAGCCTTCTCCCCATAGCTCAATACGACGTTGAGTCATGATTTCTTCTATTAAAGCGGCTCCACTATTTGTAGACAGTTTGTATTCCGGATCGCGGGTTTGAGCAAACTTTAGCAAGGTTGCTTTGGCTCCGGCTTCGTTTCCACTTCTGGCTTCTGCCTCAGCTTTCATCAGATACATCTCAGCCAAACGCATGTACACGACGTCTCCTACAGAACTAGAGGGAGATTTTGCTGTAAACTTTCTGTGTTGATAAGGGTATTTGGAGAAGCTGCTGGTTGGTGTTTCCATCTTGCCCGTCGGATCCCACCACTGTGCGCGAATGTCGCTCGGTGATATTTTCTTATAGAGCGCATCCAAAATACATTTGGTGCTCTGGCGTATGTGAGACGAGTTGAAGTTCCACGACATGAAAGCAAAATAGGAGTAGAAATAGATCGTCTGGTCGTCGTTCATCAACGATGCCCACATCCATTCTTTATTCTGCGGAGCAGATACAAAGCCACTTAATAGCTCTTTTCCTACCTGAAGATTCATACCGTCTGCCGTAGCTGTTTGAATAGACAAGTCAGCATATTTCTCGGCATCTTTCCAGTTCTGCTGGGCGAGGGTTACACGTGCTTTTAGTCCGTAGGCTACCTTCTGTGAGAAATGGTTGACGTCGGCTGCTTCGTATCCTTTGGTCAGTTCGATAGCCTGATCGAGGTCGCTGTTTATTTTCTTATAAACTTCTTCTACCGTGTTACGTGCCTGTGGTTCTGTTATTTCAGTTGATTCACGGTAAGGCACGCCCGGTTGGTTGTTGTCCTTGCCTGCTTCGTAGCGTTTGGCATAGAGCTGAACCAGTTGGAAGTGTGCCCAAGCCCGGAAGCAATAAGCTTCTCCTTTGACTGCGGCACGCAAAGCGTCGTCTCCTGCGGCTTTATCTATAGAAGTGAGGACCAAGTTGGCATTGAGTATCAATTTGTAGTAAAAAGAGAGGATGTAAGCTGTTTGCGAGCCTTTCTCGTTTCGATGGGAGATCCAGCGGGATTCGGAAAGGTACCAACCGTTACCGGTTGCGGGGTTTATTAGGTCTTCTCCCAACATTTCCCGTACAATGTTTATGGATGCTTCTCCGCCTTCACTCTGCCGGTCGTACTGGATGTACATGGCACGGTGTGTGCCGTTCAGTGCGGCGTAAAGGTTATCTACAGTGGAGGCTACGTTTTCTTGCGGAGTTTTTGTAGTCGGTGCATTATCCAGAAAGCTGTCTCCGCAGGAAGTGAACACGGCAGCTATTAAAGCAACGATGGTGTATTTATATCTTTTCATTCTTGTTATACTTAAATGTTATTATAAAGTGATGTTCAAACCAAAGGTGAATGTACGTGAAGGCAAGTAGGCATTATCGCTTACTCCGCTGAATCTCTGCTGTGGGTTCATTCCCTTCATGCCATTAAACATATAGAGGTTTTCGCCGCTGACAGAGAGACGTGCATTTTGTATCGTAAACTTGCTAAGGAAGCTCTTCGGCAAGTTATAGCTCAACGACAACGATTTGATGTTGAAATAGCTGGCATTAACTAACCAACGGTCGGACTGAGCGTTGAAATTAGTAGCTTGGCTGGCATCCATACGGGGAACATTGGTGATGTCACCCTCTTTTTGCCAACGTCCCAGAGCATCCGTGTGTAAGGCGCCTCCGAAGCTGTTTACGTCCATCAAATTTGCATAACTGGAATTGTAAATTTTGCCACCAATCTGGTATGTAAAGACTGCTCCCAATTCGAAACCTTTATATTTAACGGTTGTGTTGATACCCCCATAAACATCGGGAATAGCGCTTCCTGCATAATGATAACGAGCTAAAGCTTGATCGGTAGTCATTTTTTCTCCATTAATTTCACGACAAGTCTTGTCATTCCATTCTTTATTGTCGCTGTCGAAAGAGTAGAGGGCAGATCCGTCTTTTGGGTCTACGCCACGGTATTCCTTCAACCAATAGTCGTAGATTGATTGTCCAACCATCAGTTTCTTCGTTCCATCAATGATTTCTTGCTGATCGTCCGGTAGTTTTTTGATCTCGTTTTTAATGAAAGTGGCATTAGCACCTAAGTTCCATTCCCAGTTTTTGTTCTTGATAATTTGAGCATTCAGGTTTATTTCCACGCCGTAATTGGCAACCTTACCAATGTTCTTCCAAATGTTTTTTACGCCTGAAGTAGGAGGAGTCGGTACTTCAAACAAAAGGTTGTCCGATTGTTTGTTGAAGTATTCCACTGAACCAGTCAGGAAGTCGAACAAGCCAAACTCAACGGCTACGTCTGTACTTACTTGTGTTTCCCAACTTAGGTTAGAGTTACCATATTTGTAGAATAATACTCCGGCTTCGTTACCATTATTTTTCCCCAGTTCATAGAGTGTCAAGTAAGGGTAATAGTCAGCACCTCCATTTTCATTCAAGATGGCATCGTTTCCGGTTTGTCCGTATGAAGCACGGAGTTTTAGGCTGTTAAGCCAAGATACGTCATGCAGAAATGCTTCCTGATCGATACGCCAAGAGGCACCGGCCGACCAGAAGTTACCCCAACGGTTTGCTTTAACAAAACGAGAAGAACCATCACGGCGATAAGATACGGAACCATAAAAACGATTGTCGTAATCATAGTTGGCACGAACAAAATAACCTTCTTTGCTATATTCGTCGGTCATTGATGTTAGGTCATTGATGGTGATGAAGTTATCATACTCCATAAGGCCGTCCACGGTTTGTCCTTGACGCATGCCGTAGCTATATTCGTATGTGTAACGATAGCTTTCATGTCCTAGTAAAGCATCAATAGAATGCTTGCCAAAAGATTTGTTGTATGAAAGCAATTGGTTGAAAGTCACAGTGCTTCTGCGGCGGTCAGTCTTTGAAAGACGTCCTGATCCTTGTCCGTCACCTACGAATTTGTTATCGTAGCTGCTTACCTTTTCGTTTGTGTTTTCCAAGGAGGCATTGATGGTTGCTTTAAATCCTTCAAAAAGCATCAAGTCAGCATATGTACGGGCATTAACACCGTCGCGCGTAAATTTGCGATCGTTGAATTCGGTTTCGGCAACGATGTGGCGTCCTGATGAGGCGCCGGAACCACGTGCCGACATATAGTCGTATATCTTATTGTTGTTCTTGTCCAGAATATAATCTCCTGTTGTGCGGTCGTGCTCATGTATTGGGTAGATCGGACCGATGTTACGGCTGAAATAGAATGGATTTACGTAACCGGTAGAGCTGTCATCGTTTGCAGTAGACGACGTTGTACGGTTAGCAGCGATGTTAAAACCGGTTTTTAACCATTTTACCGGTTTGATGTTGATGTTTGCGCGTCCTGAGAAGCGTTCGAAGTCCGATTTGATTACATATCCGTTGTCTTTCAAGTAACCCAAAGAAACATAGCTATCTGTTTTTTCCGTACTGCTACTATAGGAAACGTTGTATTCGCCACGATATCCGGTGCGACTGATTGCGTCTTCCCAATCCATATCGTCACCCCATAACAAGGTGGTGGCTGCCGGGTTGAGCAGTCCGTCAGGAGTTACGATGGACTTGTTGTCAACTCCTTTGAACGGATTGTATTTTAATAAGCCAAATATTTCCTTCGAAGCTTGTTCTCCGGCTACTTGAGGTGTTTTTCCCTTTGTAATGTATTGGTTGCGTTTCTGTTCCCACATTATTGGATAGTAATCCCATGTGTTTACGCGGTCATATTCAGGAATGGAGCGGCCGCTGAAGCCTTGATTGATGTTGAGCGAAATAGTCGGTTTTCCGCTTTTACCTTGCTTGGTGGTAACAAGGATTACTCCGTTACCTGCACTTGAGCCGTAAAGAGAGGTAGAGGCAGCATCTTTAAGGATGGTCATACTTTCAATATCCGCTGGATTAATATCTGCCATTGAGCCGTTATAGATACTTCCGTCCACCACATACAATGGGGTAGAAGAGGCGTTGATAGAGCCAAAGCCACGGATACGAATTGACGGTGATTCTCCCGGTTGTCCGTTGGCAGAGCTTACTTGAATACCCGGTGCAGCACCTTCCAACGCCTGTGTGGCGTTGCTGATCGGTCTCAGATCGAGCGTTTTTGATCCAATCGAAGCCGCCGATCCTGTAAAGGAAGACTTTTTGGCTGTTCCGTAGGCTACAACCATGACTTCGTCCAAAGCCTGGCTGGAACTTTCCATCTTTACATTCATAACCGGTTTAATGGCTTCTTCTTTTGCTGTCATTCCGACGTAGGAGAAAATTAAAATCTTTGCCGAATGAGGTACTGAGAGTTTAAAATTACCATCAAAATCAGTAACAGTTCCTGTAGTAGTGCCCTTAACTACTATGGATGCACCAATAATTGGTTCGCCACCTTCTAATGAAGTAACGTTTCCTGTTACCTCACTGGTTTGTGCGTTTACTAATCCTATGCCTAAAAAGAGGCATAATAAAGTAAAAGTCAACTTTTTCATAGACATACTTTTTAATGTTTAACTTCTATATATTAAATTACAATTTGAAACAATGAAATATTCTAAAAATACGAAAGGCAAATATAGCAATTTAATTATAACGTTTCATAATTCTAGGCTTTTTATCTTGGAAAATATTCGAAAAAATCATTTTTAACCTATTTTGATGTCAGAATGATTTATAAAGAACAGCGTGTCTTCGTCGTGATTTGTTTGTTGTTATATTAATTCGTGTTTATTTTAAGGACGACAGAGCCTTTTCATTGTTTTTTGCGCCTACTATGATTCATCTTTTTTTTGACTTAACGTAAATCTTTTTTTACAATGTGTGCCCGAAAAATATTCTAAATAACGCTGTCATTATGAAATCCATTAGACGTTTTTCTATTGTTTTATATAAATATATGGTCTTTTTTTTGCTTAAATAGTCTCTTTCTTCTGACATATTATTAATTTCTTGCTTACGAAAAGAAGAGTAAGACGGCCTATTAATTACAAACTGTTGCATTTATGAATGATTTGTTATACTTTTGTACCGTTTTTGAAATGGAATATGTCGTACAGCATGTTTGTTGACTCCGTTTCCTGCTTCTTTAATAAGTGGATTGATGATGATTATTTAAATAGCGATGTATTTTAATTTTTAACAAAAAAGTGTGTATGATGAAAAAGTTGACTCTGGTCTTTTTATGCTTGATGATGGGCATAGGACTAGCAATGGCTCAAACTACCAAAGTGACAGGTCATGTTGCTTCGGCGGAAGATGGTGAGCCAGTAATTGGTGCGTCGATTATTGTGAAAGGAACGACGACTGGTACTGTAACTGATTTTGACGGAAACTTCTCGTTGGACGTTCCCGCAAATAGCAAGCAGTTAATAGTTTCTTACATTGGTATGGCAAGTCAGGAATTGGCCGTTGCTCCTAATGTAAAAGTGGCGTTGAAAGCCGACACTCAAAACCTGGAAGAGGTGGTAGTAACAGCCATGGGTATCTCGAAAGAGAAGAAAG
>JAVVRI010000155.1:0-5798 GCA_036654795.1 Tannerellaceae bacterium | reverse complement strand
TTTTCTTATATGCTATTATACTTTTGAGCTAGCTCAAAATTGATTTTAACCATGCCCGTAATTGTTTTTGAGCCAGCTCAAAATTGATTTCCAGCTAGCTCAAAAGTATAATTATAATAATGCTTTGATCTAAATAGTGGTATAGAAAGTACTAATAGTTCGGATGAAGGTATTACAAGATTCAGCCCATTTGTTTTTAAGCTTAAAACTTGTTTTTGGTGCGGTTGCCCTGATTATAACCAAAAATAAATCATTAGTGACGATATGATGAGCAATAATTAATGCTATATTTGTGCATGGCGAATTAAAACTACTATTAAACGAAAGATCTATGGGAACAAAGAAAAACTTCGTGTTGGATACCAACGTGATTCTTCACGATTACAAGTGCATTGAAAACTTTCAGGAGAATGATATTTATCTCCCGATAGTTGTATTGGAGGAGTTGGATAAGTTCAAGAAAGGTAGCGAACAGATTAATTATAACGCCCGAGAGTTTGTGCGTGAGTTGGATCTGATTACCAGTACAGATCTTTTCTTGAAAGGAGCTTCGCTGGGACCGGATAAAGGCACTCTTTATATAGTTACGGGTGATAAATATCAGGAAAAGATAGCTCTTTCCTTTCCTGAAAAAACGGCCGACCATCGTATCTTGTCTTGTACTTTTTTTATTGCGGAAAAAAATCCAAAGACGAAAACAATCCTTGTTACTAAGGATGTCAATTTGCGCATGAAAGCCCGTGCATTGGGTATACCGGTGGAGGATTATATCACTGATAAAGTAATCAATGTCGATATTTTCGAACGGGCACAAGAGACGTATGAAGATATTGATCCGGAAATTATCGACCGTATCTATGCTTCGCCGGAAGGGGTAGAGGCTGAAGCTCTTCCGTTTATCGAGAAGCTCGATTCGAATGCCTGTTTTATTCTTAAAAGTGTGCGTAACTCAGTGTTGTCCCGTTATAATGCCACAATGGGAAAGATTAGGAAAGTGGATAAAATAGTTAATTATGGCATCCAGCCCCGTAATGCTGAACAAACCTTTGCCTTTGAGGTGCTGAACGATCCGGATATTAAACTGATAGGTCTGACAGGTAAGGCTGGTACGGGTAAGACTCTGTTGGCGTTGGCTGCTGCGTTGAAGCAAGCCGGCATTTACAAGCAAATATTGTTGGCTCGCCCTATTGTGTCGCTGGCAAATAAAGACATTGGCTTTCTGCCGGGAGATGAGAAGCAGAAGATTGCTCCTTTCATGCAGCCGCTTTTCGACAACCTGAATGTGATTAAAGCGCAATTTACACCCGGTAGTTCGGATGTGCGTCGTATAGACGATTTGCAAAAGAACAATCAGCTGGTTATCGAGGCATTGGCCTTTATTCGTGGACGTAGTTTGTCCGAAACTTTCTGTATCATAGACGAGGCGCAGAACCTGACTCCGCATGAGATAAAGACCATCATCACCCGTGCCGGTGAAGGTACGAAAATGGTCTTTACCGGAGATATTCAACAGATTGACTCTCCTTATTTGGACGCTCAGAGTAATGGATTGGCTTACATGGTGGACAAGATGAAGGGGCAGGATCTTTTTGCTCATATCAACTTGATAAAAGGCGAGCGTAGCCAGCTTTCAGAACTGGCTTCCGACTTGCTGTAGAGTGGGAGAGGCTTAGCGCCTCTTCTCTCTCTCTCAGTATTTGCCATCTGTTGGTTATTGGTGCAAATAGGTTGTTAATCCTTAATTTATGCAGGATTGATTGCGAATATAGAGCCAAAATAAGAATAATTACTTATTTTTGCTGCTTAATCGGAATATCTAATCCGTGAATATGAAGGATTATAGAATGAAAAAAGCAATACTTTTTCTTATTTTACAGGTATGTTCGCTCACGTTGGTTGCGCAAATCAATACTGATCGTGTGCTGGCAATTGGACGTAATGCCCTCTATTTTGAAGACTATGTACTCTCAATACAGTACTTTAATCAGGTTATCAAGTCGAAGCCATGGTTGGCTGAGCCTTATTTCTATAGAGCGGTGGCTAAAGTGAATTTGGACGATTTCAAGGGAGCTGAAGAAGACTGTACGTTGTGTCTTGAAAGGAACCCCTTCCTAGTGCAGGCTTATTATGCTCGCGGTATTGCCCGTCAGAGCTTGGAAAAGTACGACGAAGCTATTGCCGATTATCATAAAGGTCTTGAGTTTAAACCAGAAGACCGGCAAATGCTGGTCAATAGCGCTGTGGCTAATATTCAGAAACGCGATTTTGACAAAGCCGAAAAGGTGTTTGATGTTTTGATGGTTGCCCATCCTAAATATTCGATGAACTATATGACGCGTGGAGCGATGTACCTCGAAAAGGGAGATACATTAAAAGCATTGGCCGACTATAATAAAGGAATTGAAATGGATCCTTACTACGCTCCGGCATACGGTAACCGTGCCATTCTTTTTTATCAAACGAAAGATTTGAAAGCTGCTCTTGCCGACTTAAACGAAGCTCTTCGTCTGGATACACGTGAAAGTGGGTATTACATTAATCGTGGTTTGGTGCGCTATCAGATGAATGATCTCCGTGGGGCAATGGCGGATTACGACCAAGTCGTGAGTATGGACAAGCAAAACCTGATAGCTCGCTTCAATCGCGGCCTGCTTCGTTCGCAAGTAGGGGATAACAACCGTGCAATAGAAGACTTCGATGTCGTGATTGAGCAGGAGCCTGATAATTATATGGCTTATTACAACCGCGCCCTGCTTCGCTTTGAAACGGGTAATTATGCCGGATCGGTAAGCGACTTTGACGTTGTGCTGACGCAATATCCTAATTTTCTTCCGGGTTATTATAGCCGCTCGGAAGCAAAGCGCAAGATGCGTGACGTGGTTGGTGCTGACCGCGATTATTGGACAGCTATTAATATGGAAGAGAAGAATAAAAAGGATCGTTCGTCCGGCAAGTCCTCTGTGACCAATCCTACGACTGCCACCAATACCGCCGATGTAACCAAAGAGGAAGAAAAGACACGCGAAAAGTCTGACAAGAGCATTGATAAGTTTAACCGTCTGGTGGTATATGATAAGGAAGAAGAGCGCAAAAGCAAATATCAGAGCGAAGTGCGGGGTAGGGTGCAGGATAGAAATGTTCGTGTAGACTTGGAGCCTCAGTTCGTGCTGACCTATTATGAGCGGATGGATCCGGTAAAAAAGCTGGTCTATTATGATAAGATGATTGAGGATTATAACGGCCGCATGCTGCTTAGCCGAAAATTACGCCTGACCAATGAAGAGGCGGCGCTGACAGAAGACCAGATTGCGACTCATTTTGCTTCTATAGATAACTTCTCGTCTCGCATAGCTACTCATCCAAATGATGCGAATGCTTACTTTGGCCGTGCACTCGACTTTATGTTGGTGCAGGACTTTGCCGAAGCGATAAAAGACTTTAACAAAGTAGTGGAGCTGGATCCTTCTTTCGAAATGGCGTACTTTAACCGTGCTGTTGTGCGTTACAAGCAGTTGGAGTATATGATGTCTCAATCCTCTTCTTCGTCGCAGGATGATTTTTCTACTACAAGTATGAACCTTAATATAGGCAAGACGCAGCAGAAGGCAATCCAGAATGTACCGATCGACCCCGCTACGGCGATGCTTAAAGACAACAAACGCTCATATGAGCATGAGATGATTATGCGCGATTATGATTTGGTAATCAAAGCAAACCCCGGATTTGTATATGCCTACTTCAACCGTGCAAACATGCTTTGTACGCAACGCGATTTTCGAGCTGCTATTCAAGATTATAACGAAGCAATCCTTCGTGATCCGGAATTTGCCGAAGCATACTTTAATCGTGGGCTGACCCGCTTGTCGTTAGGGGACGTTAACCGTGGAATAGCCGACCTGAGCAAGGCTGGCGAATTGGGTATTATTAACGCATATAGTATAATTAAACGTATGACTAGCAATTAATGGGTTCCTCATCGGTCGAATAAGGTTTTTTTTCTATAAAAACTTCTTTAGATACAAAAAAGAATGCTAACTTTGCGCATTAGTAAAAGAATTTTAGTGATATAGATTATGATAAAGATTACATTTCCGGATAATTCTGTAAGAGAATATGCCGCAGGAACAACTGCCATGCAAATCGCAGAAAGCATTAGCCCTCGATTAGCGCAGGATGTGTTGGCTGTAAGCGTGAATGGTGAAATATGGGACTTGATGCGCCCAATAAGCCAGGATGCTGCCGTCAAACTATTTAAATGGGAAGATGAAGAAGGGAAGCATGCCTTCTGGCATTCAAGTGCTCACCTAATGGCGGAAGCCTTGCAGGAGCTCTACCCAGGTATTCAATTTGGTATCGGACCGGCTATTGAGAGCGGGTTCTACTACGATGTAGATCCGGGTGAGGTAACTATAAAAGAAGCTGATTTTCCGGTTATAGAAGCCAAAATGCTTGAGCTCGTAGCTCGTAAAGAAGAAATCAAACGTCAGGACATTAGCAAAGCAGATGCACTCAAAATGTTTGGTGACCGTAGCGAAACCTATAAGACTGAACTGATCAGTGAATTGGCCGATGGCACAATCACAACCTATACGCAAGGAGCCTTTACCGACCTTTGTCGCGGTCCGCACCTTCCTAATACCTCCTACCTAAAAGCCGTTAAGGTGTTAAGCGTAGCCGGTGCCTATTGGCGCGGAGACGAAAAGCGCAAGCAGCTGGTTCGCTTATATGGCATCACCTTCCCAAAGAAGAAGATGTTGGATGAATATTTGGTGTTGCTGGAAGAGGCTAAGAAGCGCGACCACCGCAAGCTAGGCAAGGAGTTGGAGCTCTTTACATTCTCGAGCGCAGTAGGAGCAGGGTTGCCTTTATGGTTACCTCGTGGTACACAACTTCGCTTGAAGTTGGAGGATTTTTTGAAGCGTATTCAAAAAAGATATGGCTATCAGCAGGTGATGACGCCGCACATAGGAAGCAAGCAACTGTATGTTACTTCCGGTCACTACGCCAAGTATGGAAAAGATTCTTTTCAGCCTATTAATACTCCTATAGAAGGAGAAGAGTTTTTGCTGAAACCAATGAACTGCCCGCATCACTGCGAAATATATAAAGCATTTCCACGCTCATATAAAGATCTGCCTTTGCGCTTCGCGGAGTTTGGAACTGTGTATCGTTATGAACAAAGTGGCGAGTTGCATGGTTTGACAAGGGTACGTGGCTTTACCCAAGATGACGCCCACTTGTTCTGTCGTCCTGATCAGTTGAAAGATGAGTTTTTGAAAGTAATGGATATTATTTTCATTATCTTTAAGGCGCTCGATTTTGAAAACTTTGAGGCACAGATCTCTTTGCGAGACAAGGTGAACCGTGATAAGTATATTGGTACAGACGAGAATTGGGAAAAAGCCGAATCTGCTATTATTGAAGCCTGCCAAGAAAAGGGTTTGAAGGCGAAAGTGGAATATGGTGAGGCTGCATTTTATGGTCCGAAGCTCGACTTCATGGTGAAAGATGCCATTGGTCGTCGTTGGCAGTTAGGTACGATTCAGGTAGACTATAACCTGCCCGAACGTTTCGAATTGGAATATACTGGCGAGGATAACAAAAAGCATCGTCCCGTTATGATCCACCGTGCGCCGTTTGGTTCGATGGAGCGTTTCGTCGCAGTACTGATTGAGCATACAGGTGGTAAATTTCCTTTGTGGCTAACACCCGATCAGGTAGTAATCATGCCGATTAGCGAGAAGTTTAATGATTATGCTTGGGAGCTGTCGCGCATACTCGACGAACAAGATATTCGT
>JAVVRI010000154.1:0-5810 GCA_036654795.1 Tannerellaceae bacterium | reverse complement strand
ATATAGAAAACCTCAGTCAGTATGCTCATCATTGCTTCCATTTATATTGTTGCAAAGATACATTGCTTTGATATAATATGCTCTTTAACATATACCATTAAGCATTGTTTAACTAAAGGGGGAAGGCAGGCAGCGCAACCCAACAAGATAAGCAAACGCCACCTGCTTACTTAATATTCGTCGCGATACTTACTCTCCTCCTTATCGTCTAGGATGCTGAGGTAACTCTTGTAGCGGGATTCGCTGATCAGATGGTCTTCCACTGCTTGCTGCACAGCGCAACCCGGCTCGTGGCGATGAGAACAGTTGCTAAATCGGCAACCGTTGGAATGCTTAAATATTTCAGGGAAATAATGAGACACCTCTACCCCTTCCATCTCAATCGTACCAAAGCCTTTAATGCCCGGAGTGTCGATCAGGTAGCCTCCTTCGGGCAGCGGGATCATTTCTGAAAATGTAGTGGTGTGCATGCCCTTATTGTGATATTCGGAAATATCGCCGGTACGAAGGTTCAGCCCCGGCACTAGTTTATTAATAATCGTAGACTTGCCCACGCCGGAATGGCCGGAAAGGAGTGTGATTTTGTCCTTCAGCTCAGCGCGGAAAGCGTCCAGCCCCTCTTCCGTACGGGCACAAAGGGTGGAACAAGGATAGCCAATCCCGTTATACAGATTCATCAACGCCTCCAGATAGAGTTTGTCGTCCTCCTGATAACGGTCTGTTTTGTTAAAGACCAGCTTCACCGGCACGCGATAAGCCTCAGCCGTAGCCAAGAAACGGTCGATAAAGACCGTTGTCGTAATCGGATAGTTGACGGTTACAATCAACATTGCCTGATCTAAGTTTGCCGCAATGATATGCGACTGTTTGGACAGATTGGAGGCGCGGCGGATAATATAATTCCTCCGCTCCTCTATCTCGGTAATAAAGGCAGTGCCTTCTTTATTAATAATAATATCTACCCGGTCGCCCACTGATATCGGGTTGGTCGAGCGGATGTCTTTGAGTCGAAAACTTCCTTTAATCTTACTCTCCACATCGTGTCCATCATCCGTACGCACGGTGTACCAGCTCCCTGTATTCTTTATTACCAGTCCTCTCATCTTATACCGTCATTATCTCTTTCTCCTTAGCGGCGTAGAGCTCATCTACCCTCTTTATAAATTTATCGTGTATCTTCTGTACTTCGCCTTCAGCATCTTTTTCGACATCTTCCGGCACACCTTCTTTTACGCTTTTCTTTAGTGCTTCGATGGCATCGCGACGGGCGTTGCGTACGCTTATCTTAGCAGTTTCGGCCTCTTGTTTGGACTGTTTGGCCAGGACGCGACGACGGTCTTCCGTAAGTGGAGGAATGCCGAGGCGGATAATCTCGCCATTATTCTCAGGCGTAATGCCTACTTCGGAGTTCATAATAGCTTTCTCGATCTCCTTGATTAGCGGTCGCTCCCATGGGGTAATAATAATAGTCTTAGCATCCGGCGTACTTACCGAAGCTACGTTAGTCAGTGGAACAAGGCTGCCATAATAGGGCACCTTCACGCCATCCAAGATTTTCGGATTTGCTTTTCCGGCACGGATGTGTGCCAGCTGTTCGTCCAAATACTCTATCGCGAAAACCATTTTCTCTTCCGCTGCCTTTACATATTGCTTAGTATCTACCATAAGTTGTTATATATATATTAGTTTTCCGTTCTCATTTATTAGAAAACAAAAGTAGTAAAGATTTCTTATCCTACAAACTTTTCCTTTTTTAGTTCTATTTTATGCTTAGTTTTGCTTAGTTTCAGCAATAAATGTTTAGGTGAAACTTTTGTTTCATCGGGACGAAACTTTTGTTTCAATGGCATGAAACTTTAGTTTCGTCGGCATGAAACTAATATACGCTTGCACCCTTTCTTCGCCAGACATGCTACAATCGAAAAAAGAGCAACCAGAACGATGTCCGATTGCTCTTTAACTTTTCTTGCAATTTGTTTTTATCTTTCTGATTCGTTTACTACAAAGTTGCGTATCTGGCAGGCGGTACCTTTACCCTTATCAGTCATTCGAAGCAGCAACTGGTGCGGTTTGTCTTCTAATTCCGATTCAAGCATATAGACCCAAGGAATATATAAATTGCCGCTCCACTCCGTATACGTATCTAACGTCTTAAAAGGGGCACCGTCCACACTATACTCTACAATACCCGCCTCAGGACCGGCTACGCAGAAAAGGCCAATGGCCGTTCCGGAGAAGGAGAATTTTAGTTGGCTACCCGCTTTCGTAGTCTCAATCATCGGTACATCGACAAATCCGTTGCGCGTAGATGCCTGATCCTTTGGATGCCAAGAAGCGACGTGTTGCCAACCTTTACCCAGTTGAGCCTTTTGCACATCAATTAGTTTACCATGGGTATAGCTATATTCATCCAACGGCTTTTCGGGTATGGCGTGCGCCTTAATCGGTGCGTCGGCTGTCCACATCTCATCCAACAACTGATTAATGGCGGCGGCATAATACGCATGACCAAAAGGAGCCGGATGCGTTCCTCCAAACTTCTTCCAGTTAAATTCATTCCTGCGCATACGTTCGGCTATCTCCTGCGCCAGATTGATGGAGGGTATCAGATAGTGATTGGCCACCCGTTCATGGTTCAAGATGACGTCAGGCGTCTTTCCTCCGTCAAAGATCGGGATAAACGGATCATAGATAAAATGAAGCATGATGATATCCATCTCCGGATTGGACAACAAGGCGTGGCGGACTTCTCCTTCCATCCCTCTCGTTTGCTCTACATAGTTAAAGTGGTTCGTGTCGTCGTTTACGGCTGCCTCCACAAACAACAGATCAATCTTTCCCTTAGACAAAACATCCTGCTCCAACCGGAATGCGCCCGGAGTAGATCCGGTCGATCCGAT
Organism: Tannerellaceae bacterium; assembly: GCA_036654795.1. Lineage (GTDB taxonomy): Bacteria > Bacteroidota > Bacteroidia > Bacteroidales > Tannerellaceae > JAVVRI01. The sequence continues at coordinate 2,910 of JAVVRI010000154.1, read as the reverse complement.
CCCCGCAGCAACACAATCGAACTCCGTATTCGGGAAACGTTGCTTCAGGTCGGCACAGATCATTGCCCTCCAACCCTCCATCTCGGTAATTGAACCACCCAAAAAAGCCACGCGCGCCTTCCCTCCCTGTTTAAAAGTATGATAAGAGTTCAGCAGACTGCCCCGCTTTTGTAGATGAATCTGATCTCTGTAACCGGGTGTGCTGCGTAGAGAAGAAGGGGTTACGACCACCGGATTTCCTGAGTAAACAGACTGCTTTACTTTCTTTAATAAATCATAGGTCTTGGGCGAAATCGTACCATCTTGATATATTCGTACGTTCATCATAGGTAAATTCTTTCTTTTATTTGATTCCTTGATGATTTGTATCAACTCTTCCGGAGTAAATAGAGGATCTTCGATTTCTTTATCTTTATAGATATGTGTCCACTCTCCAGGTTCTAACACGCCCGTATAGGTAGCTTGCAATTCCTTTTGCGGACCATTGATAAAACGCCCATCTCCGCCAATGGGGAGAAATTGATTATCTTTACCGGCAGCCTCGACAGACAATCCTACCTCTCCGGCATAGAAATCCTGAAAGTTGGTCAACTTCGGGAAAATCCATGGGTTGTAGCAAATAAGCAAATCCTTATTTCCACTTTTAGCAGCACGTGTAATTTTATCGAACGGAGCTTGGTTTGGATAGTACCCCATCCCGTCATCCATCCATAATCCGGCAAGTTTCGAACCATAACGCAGGCTAATCTCTCCAATAATAGCTTCTAAATTAGTAAATAAACGCCCCGAATCATTCAATGAGAAATTTTGCCTATTCCACCATTCAGCATCTCCATGCCCAATATGATAATATAACATCAGCTTGATGCCATATTTACCTAAATCATCTGATAAATAAGCAATTAAGTCACGAGAAGTTGTTCTTCCCGGCAGGATCTTGTCAATTGCTTTTATAGGAGCCGGGAAATAATACTCAGCCCAACTCGTTGTAAAAAAGACGAGCTTTGCCCCACAATCGTGAACCATCGCAGCAAACTTTTTCGTGTCAAAATCATTTACAGCATCCTTATATGGCTTCTGCGCCCCATGTCTCGGCATGCTTTTAGAGTTCCAGTGGAAGAAAAAGCCATAGTTAATGTCTTGCATCCAATCCGTTTTCCCCTGCAATTCTTCCGCATCCTTAAGCAGGGTTGTATAAGTAGATGGCTTCACTAATTCCAATGAATAAAACTGAAGCTTGAATTGGGGCGATTGACTTGGTGTGGAAATACGCAAGGTTAACTTTGACAGACCCGATGCAAAACGAAGTGGGCGGTCGAACCAACACCTTTGCCATCCAGTCGCTTTAACAGAACAAAAGATTTTGTCCATGCCATTAGACAATTCAAGAACAATAGACTCTTCGGCATTCACCCCTGTGATATTCACCAATACACCGGCTTGATATTCATCTTTATCCGCCGTTACTGTCCATTGTATGGATTGTAAAGAGGTGTTCCAATTTTCCGTCCAAAAAGATTTAAACGGTTCTTCTGGGTTAAGCATTTTAATGCCACCCTTAAGTATGGCTTTCCTAGGTATCAGGCGATTAATCTGATCCGATTGTAGCAATACAGCCCGCGATTGGTCTGTTACTGCATAACTATGGAAGATTGAGAATAAAAGAAACGCAACAAAATAGTGTATTTTCATGATATTAAAATTAAAAAGAGTCTCAAAGATAACTCATTTTACTGAATAAAAAGAGATATCTTCAAGACTCTTTGCTGTGGAATAAAGATCTATCTGTACTCTTGGTTTTGAGGAATATTATTATTCATTATCTCGAAATCAGGTATCAGCCAATTGTTATTATAAGCACCAATCGGTGCGTTAAGTTTGTCTCCTCTGGCATCCTGTACCTTTTTAAAAGTTTGTGTCCGTTTCATATCGAACCAAGCGAAGCCCTCTTCGTACAGTTCATGCTGACGCTCCAACAAGACTGCGTCGCGAAACTGTTGCTGAGTAAGATTCTTCAAATCGGGAACAGCTGTCTGATCATTTTTATCCAAACGCGCTCTTTGACGAATCGTATTTACGTATTCATAGGCAGCAGCCGGCCCATTGACTTCGTTCTCCGCCTCGGCAGCAATTAGATACATCTCTGCCAAACGAATTAATTGAGTTTGCCAAGGTAAGATGCTGGTGTTGGAGGCAGGAAGGTCTTGCTCTAAATACTCTTCATTGATATACTTATTATAATAAGAACGAGCTATGACTTTTTTGCCTTTGGCATTCACATAGTCTAATTTGATGCCCCATTCTTTACGCATGTCCCCTTTATCGAAACTGGCAATGAAGGCATCAGTAGGCAAACAAAGAGCGGTTTGGCTTCCTATAGGAGCTGAAATAGTGTGCATTTCACTCGACGTATTCGGAGCGTCGAACAATCGTGCCCAAATCGTTTCTGCCGTGTAACGTTCTGTTTTAAACACTTTGTCGAATGTGGGCATTAATTTATATTCAGAGCTATTAATCACCTCCAAAGCTTTATCACGTGCTTTCGAGTAATTCTCTTTCTTATTCATTGGGTATCCGGCAGAAGTCAGATAAATGCGCGCCAAAATAGCTTTTGCTACATATTTATTGACGCGTCCTACCTGCTGTGAATTGATTGGCAATTTTTGTTCGGCATCTAAGATGTCGTCAAAGATAAACGCATAAACTTCTTCCTCAGTACTGCGTTCTATTGCCACTTCCTCCGCACTAGTGACAACCGTCTTACGCAAAGGCACATCTCCATACAATTGAACCAATGTGAAATAAGACCAGGCACGCATACATTTAGCTTCTCCGATGATACGATTCTTGGTTTCTTCCGAAAAGGCCTTTGTCTCGATCGATTCCAAAACCATATTAGCATTCTTTATG
>JAVVRI010000153.1:0-5839 GCA_036654795.1 Tannerellaceae bacterium | reverse complement strand
AAGCCATCGCCTTCCATTGCCTCCTTAAAGGAGGTGATGCGTTTGTTGCGCAATGTGATCTTTCCCGGTTTCTTTGGCGCTGAGCAAGAAGCGCAACTGGGCTCTATCCAGTACTATACCGGCGTTTATCTTGAGAAGGCTTACGATCTGTTACACGAACAGATTTATAATGGTCTCTGTTTTGAAGAGGATCGTTGCTGCGGCTCTCGTGATCAGGCTGCCCGCATAGCTATTGCTTTTATTAACAGGCTGCCGCGTATTAAATATATGTTGTCTACAGATGTTAAGGCTATATTGGATGGTGATCCGGCAGCAAAAAGCGTAAGCGAAATCATATTTTGTTATCCGGCTATTCAGGCTATACTCCATCAGCGAGTAGCCCACGAATTATTGTTGCTTGGTGTGCCGGTGATTCCACGAATTATTACCGAAATGGCGCATACTGAGACCGGAATAGACATTCATCCCGGAGCGAAGATTGGCGAATACTTCAGCATTGATCACGGCACCGGTGTTGTGGTGGGACAGACGTCTGTCATTGGTAATCATGTACGCCTTTATCAAGGCGTTACGCTGGGGGCAAGAAACTTTACGCTTGATGACGAGGGGTTGCCACTCGACATCCCCCGTCATCCTATTTTGGAAGACAATGTAACGGTCTATTCTAACGCCTCCATTCTGGGGCGCATTACGATTGGGCACAATTCAGTAGTAGGAGGAAATATCTGGCTTACTCACAGTGTTCCTCCCAAATCACGTATATTACAGACTCGAGCAGTCGAAGGCGAATGAGCTAATAGATATTTTTTATCAGTGAAGAGGTATTACAAAGACATTACATGCAAAATAAATGCTATCTTTGTCAGCGCGTTAGAATTACGCTTCCCGGTTGGGAAGGATAACTAATTTCGTTTAATTTGTATTATACGTAGGGATTTTATTCATGATGCACTTTACTAAACTGATTCGTTGGATTTCTTCTCAGGAACATTTATACTTCCTGCTTGTTTTATTGTCTGTAGTACCCAATTTTGTATTGTTTATTACAGAGCCGCTACCTGTTACGATAGGGATAGCTTCTATCCTTTTGCCTCTGGCATTTTGGATGGGCGTACTGTTGTTGACGCGTAAGCCCGGTATTGTGGCTTTGTGTCTCCTTCCAAAGGTCATATTGGATGGCGTACAGTTAGTCTTGCTCTATCTTTTTGGTGAATCAGTGATTGCCGTAGATATGTTTCTGAACCTGACAAGCTCCGATGCTTCCGAAGCAAGCGAGTTGTTAGGTAATATATTTTGGGTCATTATTTGTGTGATCTTTTTCTATGCATTGCCCACCTTATGGTTGACAATCCGTTCCATTCGCATGCGGCATAAGTTGGATAAATCTTTCCGCCGTCGATGGGCAGGTGTTAGCTTGGGTCTGTTTGTGGTAGGTGTGGCTCTTTGCTTCCTTGCGGAACCGTTACAAGATCGTCGTTTTTCGTTAAAGGACGATATCTATCCCGCTAATGCCTTTTATAACTTGTTGTTTGCAATTAATAAAGCAGAGAAAAATAGTAAATACAAGACGACTTCTGCCGAATTCTCTTTTCATGCCGTGAAACCGGTGCAGGCGGAGGGTAAGCGTGAGATTTATCTGTTGGTAGTAGGCGAAACGTCTCGTGCGATGGAATGGAGCCTATATGGTTACGAGCGCAAAACGACACCTAGATTGGAGCAATTGGAAGGGCTAACGCACTTTACGGACGTCGTGACGCAATCCAATAACACACATAAAAGCGTGCCAATCATTCTCTCCTCTGCTAGTGCTGAGAATTATGGCGTGATTTACAAAGAAAAAAGTATTGTTACCGCTTTTAAGGAAGCAGGCTTTCATACGGTTGTGATTGCCAATCAAAAGCTGACCACATCTATGATCGGAGCATTTTACAAGGAGGCCGACACTTTTATTGATATGAGTAGCATGAAGACGAGTTACCTCTCTTCTCTGCATGATGCTGCCGTTTTGCCATACTTGCAAAAGGAGTTAGATCAGACAACAGGCAATCTCTTTGTTGTATTACATACCTATGGTTCGCACTTTAATTATCACGAACGTTATCCGAAAGAATTTGCCACCTTTACTCCTGATAAGGCCGAAGGTATCCGCGCCTCTTATAAAAACAAGTTGCGTAATGCCTACGATAACTCTATACTTTACACTGATTATTTGTTAAGTGAGATCGTGAATCAGCTTTCAAACACGGATGCTTGTGCCAGCATGTTGTATCTTAGCGATCATGGTGAAGATATTTTCGACGATAGCCGGGCGCGTTATTTACACGCTTCTCCAATTCCTACCTATTATCAATTGCATATTCCGTATGTTATTTGGTTCTCTGAAGCCTACCGCTCAACCTATCCTGATAAATATAGTGTAGCTGTTTCTCATCAAAGCCAGCCTGTCAGTACGAACAGTGTCTTTCATACCATGCTGGACATGGCCGGTGTTAAGACGTTCAAAGCAGATAGCACATTGGCCTTAACCAATTCAGCATTTACTGTACGCGACCGGATGTATCTGGACGACCACGATGAGCCAATTCCTTTCTGGAAAGTTGGTCTGAAGAAGCAGGACTTTATGATGCTCGACAAATGGAAGATGGTTTACGCGAAAGAGTAATTCGAACACGAATTGATGCTATGCAATCCATATAGTTAGGGGTGTGAATGGTGGAGCTATTTTATCGCTCACTATTCACACCCCTTATTAATTCTACCTAAAACTAGGTTTAATCGCTACTTAAAACAGCTTTGCTGGGTATTCGCCTGCGTCAACCAATGCCTGAATCTTGTCTACTACACCTTGGCGGTCGGCAGCATAAGTCACACCGAACCATTTGGAAGTAGTGTCGAGCACCTTTACGCGAGCAACATTGTTGACGATTAGTTCGTTTACCATCAGAGGTATGAAGTATTCACACTTCAGGTTGCTGATGTTTTCTTTCAGAAAGGCAGAGAAGAACTCTTCAGAGTATTTGAAATAGTCAGGAGTAAAGCCCCACATGTTCATCGAGACCGGAGTGTTTTCTTCTAATACCACCTTCTTACCATTTTCGTCTGTAAACTGAATGTCACCGTCAACGCGTGCAATGGCTGTGCGCTCTACTACCGTTGTCAGATAACCTTCTGCGTTTGTGCTGCAAACGCCACGGGCTACAGAGCCGCTTTCGCTTAACGTGTTTCCAACGCGATAACCAATCATGCAATAGTCATTCTTTTTGCCTTCCATTTCGGAAAGGGCTTTGCCCAGAACGGCGAAGCTATCACTGCCATAGAAGTCGTCCGCATTGATTACTGCGAAAGGTTCTTTAATGACATGCTGTCCCATTAATACGGCATGATTTGTTCCCCAAGGTTTTTCGCGACCTTCCGGGCAAGTGAAGCCGGCTGGCAAATCGTTCAGATCCTGGAATACTACTTCTACAGGAATGTGATTCTCATATTTGGAGATAATCTTCTCGCGAAAATCAGCTTCAAACGATTTGCGGATGACGAATACTAGTTTACCAAATCCTCCGCGAATGGCATCAAATATGGAGTAATCCATAATTGTTTCGCCATTTGGACCTAGACCGTCCAACTGCTTTAATCCTCCATAACGGCTGCCCATTCCGGCTGCTAATACAAATAAGGTAGGTTTCATATTTTTCTTTCTTTAAAAGTGTTTTCCTTTTGCTGGCAAAGGTAGTAATTATACAGTAATTAAAAAGACCTTAGCGTCTATTTTCTAATTGTAATTTGTATTACCTTTGCATCCTAATTTAAAACATAATGAATAAATAAGAATGAAAAAGAGAATGGCTTTATCCCTGATTGCCGGTATATTGACGCTGTCAGGATGTTCTACTCCTGTGAAGGAGGTAGCTAAAACTCCCGCTATTGATCCGGCTAATCTGGATACAACGATAGCGCCCGGCGCTGACTTTTACCAGTATGCCTGTGGCGGATGGATCAAAAACAATCCGTTGAAGCCTGAGTATTCACGCTTCGGATCGTTCGATGTGTTGAGCGAAAACAATCAAGAACAATTGCGTACACTTATTGAAGAGCTGAGCACCACCGCCGCTACGCCGGGTGGAGTGGGGCAGAAAATCGGTATGCTATACAAGATGGGGCTGGACAGTACGAAGTTGAATGCCGACGGAGTAAAGCCAATTGCCGAGCAGTTGGCCGCCATCCGCGCACTGACTACGAAGACGGATGTTTCCAAAATGATTGCGTCATTGCATAAAGAGGGCATGGCGCCTTACTTTGTACTTTATGTCGGTGCGGACGAGAAGAACAGTGCGATGAACATCGTCCAGCTCTCCCAAGCCGGTCTTGGCATGGGCGACCGCGACTACTATCTGCTAGCCGATGCTGACAGCAAGCAGATGCGCGATGCTTACCAAGCCTTCATTACCAAACTGTTTGCGTTGGCTGGCTACACGCCCGACGAAGCGTCTGCTGCCACCACTGCTGTAATGAAGATTGAGAAAGGCATTGCTGAGGTCTCTTCTTCTCGTGAGGAGTTGCGCGATGCGCAAAAGAACTACAACAAGGTTACCTTGAAGGAGTTCAAAATACAAAGCGACCCGTTCGATTGGGATGCCTACTTCCAGACAATGGGGCTCAATGAAATAGAGTTCCTTGATGCCAAGCAAGGTGGTTTCTATGAAGGTCTGGGGCGTTTGCTGAAGAACGTCTCTATCGACGAGCAAAAGTATTATTTGGCATTCAATTTGCTTAATTCATCGGCCTCTTACCTGAGCGACGACTTTGTTGCTGCCGACTTCGATTTCTATGGAAAGGTGATGTCCGGAAAGCAGGAACAAAAGCCCCGTTGGAAGCGTGCTCTGGCCACTGCAAACGGCGCGCTGGGCGAAGCTGTTGGCGAAATGTATGTAGCAAAGTATTTCCCTGCTTCGTCGAAGGAAAAGATGCTGACGATTGTTGCCAACTTGCAGAAAGCTTTGAGTGAACGCATCAATAGCCTGGAATGGATGAGTGCAGAAACCAAAGCCAAGGCTCAAGAAAAGCTGGCTGCCTTTACCGTAAAGATTGGTTATCCGGATAAGTGGCGCGACTACAGCGGTCTGGAAATTAAGGACGATTCTTATTGGGCAAACGTACGCCGCTCCAACATCTTTGATATGGAATATCAGTTAGCCGATGCCGGCAAGCCGGTAGACAAGAGCCGTTGGTTCATGACTCCGCAGACCGTGAATGCCTATTATAATCCGACTACAAACGAAATCTGCTTCCCCGCAGCTATCCTTCAACCCCCTTTCTTCAATCCCGAGGCGGACGACGCTGTTAATTATGGCGCCATAGGAGTCGTGATCGGCCACGAAATGACGCATGGCTTCGATGATCAAGGACGCAACTATGATAAAGAGGGAAATATGATCGACTGGTGGACGGCCGACGACGCCAAAGCCTTTACCGAACGTGCCGACAAGCTGGTGCAACAATATGATAACATCCTTGTTCAAGACTCTGTGCATGCCAATGGCCGTTTCACCCTTGGCGAGAACATTGCCGATCAAGGAGGTCTGATTGTCTCTCACCTAGCTTATCTGAACACGCTGGCCGGCAAAGAAGCTCCGGCTGCAATTGATGGTTTCACGAACGAACAGCGTTTCTATCTGGCATATGCCACTTTGTGGGGACAAAACATTCGCCCCGAAGAGGTTCTGCGCCTTACCAAAATAGATCCGCACTCATTGGGCAAATGGCGTGTGAATGCCGCCCTGCGCAACATCGACACCTTCTATCCGGCTTTCGGCATCCAAGAGGGCGACCCGATGTTTATGGC
>JAVVRI010000152.1:0-6002 GCA_036654795.1 Tannerellaceae bacterium | reverse complement strand
GGATCCAAAACGACGTCCTCAGCTCCGCCAAAGAAGAGGGGTTGGCAGAAGGAGAAGCGAAAGGTAAGGCGGAAGGAAAGGCGGAAGGGTTAGCAGAAGGAGAGGCAAAAGGATTAGCGAAAGGTGAAGCAAAAGGACTAGCCGAAGGAAAGCGTTTAATAGCCCTTAACATGAAGGGAAACGGCATCTCTGCCGACATTATCTCAGCCTGTACCGGCTTGACAATAGAGGAAATTGAGAAATTATAAAATAGTTTCCATAATCGTAAGAGGTAGGCAGCTATTGGTTATTACCACGAGATGAGTGGCAAACGTTATTCGGAAGCCCCTAAGATAGACGTTCTTTCATAAAAAAAGACCGTACTTTCTTTTCCATCCTTTGACAGGTAGGAAAAGAAAGTGCGGTCTTTTCGTATTATTTCGTTATTGCTTACTTCAACAGTGTGGAGGGGCAAAGGTTCTCTTTCTCGATGTCCTTGAAATACTGATAAGTACCTACTTTGATCTCGGCGCAAGCAGCTTCGTCGCAAACAATAATGCCTTTCGGATGGAGTTGCAGGGCAGTGATGGTCCACATCTGGTTGATGGAGCCTTCTACTACTTGTTGCAGCGCACGGGCTTTATTGTGACCGTTTACCATGATCAACACCTCTTTTGCATCCAACACAGTGCCAACACCAACGGTAACGGAGGTCTTCGGCACTTTGTTTACGTCGTTGTCGAAGAAGCGTGAGTTGGCGATGATCGTATCTGTTGTCAATGTCTTTACACGCGTACGTGAGGCCAAAGAAGAACCCGGTTCGTTGAAAGCGATATGTCCGTCCGGACCGATACCACCCAAGAAGAGGTCTACGCCACCTACTGCCTTCATGCGAGCTTCGTAGCTAGCACATTCTGCTTCCAAATCAGGGGCGTTTCCGTTAAGTATATTTACATTCTCCGGTTTAATGTCAACATGGCTGAAAAAGTTATTCCACATAAAAGAGTGATAACTTTCGGAGTGATCCTTCGGAAGACCAACGTATTCGTCCATGTTGAACGTTACGATGTTCTGGAAAGAGATGACACCCTGCTTGTTCAGTTCGATCAGCTTCTTGTACATGCCCAGTGGAGACGATCCGGTAGGCAAACCCAACACAAATGGTTTCTCTGCTGTCGGATTGGCTTTCTTAATCTTTGCAGCTACATAATTGGCAGCCCATGCGGAGAGTTGCTCGTAATTCTGTTCAATAATTAGTCTCATAATGTTTTTATTTAGGTTATTAAACGTGTTTAAGTCTGGCGGCCATTGCCTCACCTAAGGCAATGCACTCGTCGTATTTATCAGCTTTAAGTCCTTGCTTTTGCTCGACAGGGAGACCAACGGTTTCCCACTTCATCTTTTCACCGAAGGCAGCAAGCCGTTTGACGGCGGCACCTGCCCAAGTGAAGGAGCCGAAGTAACCATAGAGGCGATGCTTTATCTCGCGCGTCTCTATCTTGCTCAACACCGATTCAACTTCGGGGAAGAGTTGGTTGCTGTACGTAGGGCTACCTACGATTAGTCCGCGGTATTTAAATACATCCTTCAATATGTAGGAAGCATGGGACTTGCTCACATTGTGCATCACGATGTTTCTTACGCCGGAGGCTGAGAGCGAGGAGGCAATGGCTTCAGCCATCTGCTCAGTATTACCATACATGCTGCCGTAAAGGATCACGACGCCGTCTTCGCCCTCGTAACGGCTCATGCGGTCGTAGAGGTCGATGGCTTTGGCTGCCTTTTCGCGCCAAACAGGGCCATGTGTGGAGCAGATGGAGCATATCTCCAGCCCGGAAAGTTTCTGGAGCGCGCGCTGCACGGGGTTGCCATATTTGCCGACAATATTAGCGTAGTAACGGATCATCTCCTCCCAATAATGGTCTACGTTCATCTCAGCATCGATCACGCCACCGTCCAGTGTACCATACGTACCGAAGGCGTCGGCAGAGAAAAGTATCTTGTCTATGCTTTCATACGTCAGCATCACCTCCGGCCAATGCACCATCGGCGCCATATAAAAGGTGAGCGTGCGGCGCCCGATAGAGAGGCTGTCGCCCTCCTTTACCTCATGGAGGCCTGTCGTGATGTTATGGTATCCGCTAAGCATACCGAAGGTGAGCTTGTTTCCAACGATTTGCACCTCCGGATACTGCTGGCGCAGCAGGCGTATGCTGCCTGCATGGTCGGGCTCCATGTGGTTTACCACCAAATAATCGAGCGTCCGCCCACCAAGCGCATCGGCTATTTTTTTCAGAAATATATCGGAGTAGCAAACGTCTACCGTATCCACCAATACCGTCTTTTCGTCGATCAGTAAATAGGAGTTGTAGGAGACGCCGTAGGGCAGCGGCCACATGTTCTCGAAGAGTGCCTTCTGCCGGTCGTTAACGCCTACATAATAGACTTGGTTTGCTATTTCTTTTAACTTGTACATAGTTAATGTTGTCTGTCTTAATTCTTTTTTTGTAATGAGCGCCATACAAAGTAACATCCTGCCAGTACAAAGGGCACGCTAAGCCATTGCCCCATGTTAAGCATCATGTTTGCCTCGAAGGCCTCTTGATTGTTCTTTACGAACTCAATGAAGAAGCGCGATCCGAAGATGCAGATCATAAAGATGCCAAAGATGAACCCCTCCTTCTTCCACGCCTCTTTCTTGAAGTAAAGCCACATGCAGAGCGCAAAGGTCAGCAAGTAGCAGGCAGCTTCGTAAAGCTGCGTAGGGTGGCAGGGCGGTGTGAATATAGGCGCTGCCCCCTGTTTCCAAGCGTGCAGATTGTCTATATATCGGAAACCCCAAGGGAGGTCGGTCGCGTGACCGTATATCTCATGATTCATCAGATTGCCCAATCGGATCATGGCTGACACCAGCCCAGTGGGTACGACCAGCTTGTCGAATGCCCAAAGCATCGGCTTGTGACTGACGCGCTTCGAATAGAAGTAAATAGCAATAATGATACCTAACGTACCGCCATGACTAGCCAATCCTCCCTCCCACACCTTCAATATCTCAATGGGGTTGGCCAGATAATAATCCGGCGAATAGAACAAGCAATGCCCCAAGCGGGCGCCAATAACCGTGCCCAGCATGGTGTAGATCAGTAACGAGTCGAGCCATCCGGGGGGCAAGTGTTCTTTTTTCCACATCCTCTCCACGATGGAGTAACCGATTAGGAAACCAACGGCAAAAGCCAATCCGTACCAACGTATTTCGCGGGAACCGAGTGTAAAGATGGCGGGATCAGCCGTCCAGGTGATAAAATCAAGTATCATAATGTTTGTATGGGTTTATACCAGTTTTTTAATCCACTGCTCACGTTCGCCGGGCAGCATGTCGATAACCGGTAGTTCTATCAATGTATAAGCACCGGGTTGCTGGCGAAGTCCGGCACGCGCAACGCATACCAGCACCTGAGCCGTCAGTGCGGGGTTATTTATCTTCATATTGAAGTCCAACAGTTGGTTTTGCGTCTTGCCCGACACACCTTTGCGGCTGAGCTGTACGCCGTGCCCCATGTCCAGCAGGTTCTCTACGCACTCCACCTGCGTGATGTGCGTTTCGTCGTGTGCAAAGTAATCGTCCGCCTTGATGGCAGCGGCTACGGCGGCAAAGTCGTAACCCGGCTTCACTTCGATGTATACCATGCGGCGATGTACGCCTGTACCCATCGGGATAGTCATGGAGAGGGCGGCTTGTACACCTTCGATGGCCTTAACAGCTACGGTGTGCCCCATGCTCATGCCGGGACCAAAGTTCGTATAGGTGATTCCTTTCGGCACAATAGCCTCCATCAAGGTGCGAACGATGGAGTCGCTCCCCGGATCCCATCCAGCCGAGATGACGGCTACGGCCTTATGCTCTTTGGCCACGGCGTCCAACGAACGGCGCAGGTCAAGGATGCCTCCGTGTATATCGAAACTATCGACAGTATTGATGCCAAGCGCCAGAATCTCCTTGGCATACGCCTCAACACTACGGGTGGGTGTGGCCAATATGGCTACGTCTACATTATTTAATTTACGAATGCTGTCTGTTACAGCGTATGCTTTCAGCTCGTCCGGAACGTTGTTTGCATCTCGGCGTATAACGCCTGCTACTTCAAAATCAGGGGCAGCCTCTAAAGCTTCCAATACATACTTCCCAATATTGCCATATCCAACAATGGCAGCTCTGATCTTCTTCATCCTTTTGTTATTAATAGTTCAAACTGCTGCAAAGTTAGCAAATAATAGCAATGCCGCCGCCTTTTGTCTCTCGCACAAGGAGATTGTGACGTTAAAAAATACTACTATGAGTCCGATGTTCACCGTATAAACTTACTAATTAGAATAAGTACGTACTAAAACAACACCTCATCACTACCAGAAAAACCAATTCTCCATTACAAATCATAGATTATTATTACCTTTGCCTCTGAAGTGTTCCTTATAATGGTTGCTATACGTATCGTTGCGCCATCTATCGAACGTAATAATTAAATCAGATTTGTTATGGAGGATCATCTATTAACTGATTATCTAGTCTCGGCTGCCTTTTTCTCCTGCCCGCTGGGAGGAGCTGTTTATGACAAAGAGGGGAGACTGGAAGCACTGAATAAAGCAATGTATGCCCACTTCTCGATCTCAGACAAGCAAGACTTTCTGATCTTTAATCTGTTCGACAACCTCGTCATGTCCGCTTATCAACGAGCCGAACTGAAGAATGGCAATCCGATCCGATCGGACGAACCTGTGCCATTCAGAGTGGAGCCTAACTATAAAGAGAGAGAAGGACTAATCGGCTACACGCTTTGGCTGGAGGGACAAGACAAATCCGAATTGAATAGAGAAAACAAACTGCTTATGGGGCAGCTCTCCGAAAGCAGAATGTTGATGAGTCAGGCGCTGGAGGAGGGCAAGCTGGCGGCTTACTCGTTTAGCTTCGACCGCTTCAATACATGCGACAAACAACATTGTAACCGCTGCTTTCAGTTCTATGGCAAGACAAACACCCTGCTGGACAAGAATCGCTTTATTTGCCGAGCGCTCTCGTCGGTGCGTAAGCCGGAAGACAGCCGAGACTTCTTCTACTTGTTCAACCTGATTCACGATGAGAAACTGCCTGAAGACACCACCCTCTTTCATCTGAAGGGTACGGACGGCAACTACAAGAAATATATCGTCACCGGTCGAGGCATGGAGACAGACAGCGAAGGTTTCCCGCATGTGATTCTTGGCAGCATCATCGAAAAGGAAGAAACCACACACAAACCGGATATGAAGGAGTTGAATGTGCTAAAATCGAACTTCCTAGACAACATGAACCACGAGATACGCACACCGTTGAACGCCATTGTTGGCTTCTCGGACATATTAGTCTCTGAAAACGATTCGGAAGTGCGCGAGCAATACATCCATCTGATCAAAGAGAACAACGACCTGTTGCTGAACCTAGTGAACGACGTGCTGGATATGTCCCGTATAGAGAATGGCATGGTGGCATGGTCGTACGAAGAGACCTATCTTTCGGCTTTAATGCATGCTGTCTACGAAAACGAAGCGGCGAAAGTGCCCGATGGCGTGCAGCTTATACTTGATCCTTCGGCAGAGATGTCCACCTGCCTGGAAAAGTTCAAGCTGATGCGGATCTTCTCCAAATTGATAGACAACGCAATTAAATACACAAAAGCAGGCGAAATACATTTTGGCTACCAAAGTGCATGCCCGACTGCCGATGTTCAGTTTTACGTATCCGACACGGGATGCGGAATTCCTCGAGATAAGATAGAGTGTATATTCGATCGCTTTGCGCAACTCAACCCGTATGAGCAAGGCGTCGGCTTAGGGCTTGCCATCTGCAAGGGATGGATCACCGAGATGGGCGGCACCATCTCGGTCTCTTCGCGCGAAGGAGAAGGCTCCACCTTCAGCTTCAAACTACCGATAGCCGAGAAGACAGCGACGACGTAACACCTCGACGACGTAACACACCTCATTAACAA
>JAVVRI010000151.1:4683-6083 GCA_036654795.1 Tannerellaceae bacterium | reverse complement strand
CTATCCGGCTGCTCAGATTTCAGAATATAGGTCATTTCGCAACTAATCTGTTCTTGCGACGAACAGATCAACATCGGGCAATCTTTATATCGCACCTTCATAGAATCTTTCATCAATCCCCACGCATCGCCCCCCAAAAAGATAACTCCGGAAGGAGGATTGGGGTATTTGCTAAAGATTTCATTCTGCTTTTGCAGAAGTTTCTCCTTCGAATCGATTAGCAACATATTCAGATACTCCACCCGCAGATTCTTTTCATTAGCAATCGTGTATTGTGTGATTAAGTTCTGTAGATTTCCCGCCCAAACCTCTGATTCAGAATAGGAGTTAATAATCAGGAAGTAGGATTCATCAGCCGATGGCTTCATAGATTCAGCAGAAGCTGTGCTATGAGAAAAGGATAATATAGCAAGAACTATACAAAGAATAGATTGTTTTATTGATCTCAGTATTAGCATAATTGAATTATTTTACACAATGTTCTTCATCGTCACGTCTTTATCGACAAAGATAAATGAATAATCCCATTCCATCAAGAAAAAAGATCAGATAGTTTTTTAATTTATATTATATGTTGCACAACATTTATTGGCTGCCCAACTATTGGTGAGTATTGAAAAAGCCGTATCTTTGCATCGTGGTTTTTTCATAATAGTATTAGATTTAAGGTTAACAAAGTTTGGTTAGGGCTTGTCGTGAGACAGGCTTTAATTGTTTATAGGCGTCTGCTCAACAAACTTCTCCTTCTTTTGCTTAGATAAGTCAGCCTCTTTATTTATAATTGCAGAGGGGTATCTCCTTCTGACATCTAATAGAATCCATAGTAACCATACTTAGTTTCAGCAAAAAACAATTGGATGAAACTTTTGTTTCATGCCTATGAAACTTTTGTTTCACCGGGACGAAACTTTAGTTTCATCGGCATGAAACTAAATAGGGCTTCGCGTGTCCGTAGGACAAAGCTATCACACAGGGCGGGATTTAGTACAACTAAAGTTTCACCGGCAGAATTAAACCGTAAATTTGTTGCGATTGCTCCGGAAAACAGACAGCGAGACTATGGGGCTGGTAGTTTTTTGTTATATTTGTGGCATGCCGACCAAAGACGGCACACAAACAAACAATATCAACTAAACAAAATAGAAAATGAAACGGACATTCTTACTTCTACCCGCTACCATTACCATCCTCTGCCTCACGACAGGATGCCAACAAACCCCAATGAAGGGCGAGTTGTTGAGTAACGAAATACAGTACGTAAACCCGATGATCGGCACCGGCGGCCACGGGCACACCTTCCCCGGAGCCACGCGCCCCTTCGCCATGGTGCAGCTTAGCCCCGATACACACATCTTGGGCTGGGACGCCAGCAGTGGCTACCATTACGACGACGCCCAAAT
>JAVVRI010000151.1:0-4673 GCA_036654795.1 Tannerellaceae bacterium | reverse complement strand
GCACCTCTCGGGCACCGGCATCGGCGACTTGGGCGACGTGGCACTGCTGCCCTTCAGCGGCGAGGATAGCATCAAACCCATCGCCCTCTTCCGCAAGGAGACGGAGCAAGCAACGCCCGGCTACTACGCCGTCCGGCTGGACAACTTCGGCGTCAACGTGGAGCTAACCACAACCGATCGCGTGGGTTTCCATAAATATACCTACGACAACACGGCCGAACGCCGCGTAATGCTAGACCTTGGCCACGTGCTGCAACCCAACTGGGGTCACAAGGTGACAAACAATAACTACCGGATGCTCAACGACAGCACCGTGGAGGGTACCATTCAGACACAGGGCTGGGCGCACTATCACAGCGTCTCCTACCTGATCACGTTCTCCGAGCCCATCCTAAAGGCAGACTGGTACATAGCAGGTAAGTCCATCCCCGTACCTACCCAAAAGGAGGTAAGCACAGCCGATGACCTGAAGCTGCATTACCTCTTTGCCGACAGCCGCAAGCCGCTCTACGTCAAGGTAGCCCTCAGCACCGTCGATCCTGCCGGCGCCAAGCAAAACATGGCTGCCGAGCTACCGGGCTGGGACTTCGAGGCGACGCGCATCGCAAGCGCCGAAGTGTGGAGCGCAGCGCTCAACAAAATAGAAATCACAAGCAAGGACAGTACGGTGATGAAAAACTTCTACACCGCGCTCTACCACACCATGGTTGCCCCCTTCGCCTATCAGGACGTGGACGGTCGCTATGTGGGAATGGACAAGACCGTTCATCAGGCCGACTCCGACTACGTAAATTACTCCGTATTCTCCCTCTGGGATACGTTTCGCGCCCTCCATCCGCTGATGACGATCATCGAACCTAAGATGGCCGCCAACTGGGGAAAGGTGCTGGTACAGGGCTATAAGGAGGGCGGCATCCTTCCAAAGTGGCCGCTTGCCTCCAGCTACACGGGCTGCATGGTAGGCTATCCAGCCACCTCCGTCCTAGCCGACCTCGTTACAAAGGGCTTGGCCGACGGCGACCTCAATCTGTGGGCTGAAGCAGCGGCACGCTCAGCTGTCTATCGCGAAGACCTGGCCGAAAAGTTTGCCGGTACACGCGAGCTCGACCTCATTACCCGCCACACGTTGCTGAAGGACAAGTTCGGCTACGTGCCGGCAGACTCTATCCCGGAATCGGTATCCTGGGGACTAGAGATGGCCTACTACGACTGGTGCGTCTCACTGATAGCCGCCCAAGCAGGTAACACGGCGATGGCCGAAGAGTTTGCCGCCAAAGGCAACTACTACATGCGCTACCTCGATCCGGAGACGAAGATGATGCGTGGCGTCATGGCGGACGGCAGCTTCCGAACGCCCTTCAACCCGCGCTACTCCTCGCACATGAAGAGTGACTACACGGAGGGGAACGCCTTCCAATGGAGTTTCTTCGCCCCGCATGACATGGATAACTTCATCAACGCCCTTGGCGGTAAGAAGAGCTTCGAGGCACGCCTAGACACCCTCTTCACCACCTCTTCGGAGATTGACGGCGCCGAGGCGTCGGGCGACATCACCGGCCTGATCGGTCAATATGCCCATGGCAACGAACCGAGCCATCACATGGCGTACCTCTACAACTGGACAGACTCACCTTGGAAGGCACAGGAACGTTTGGATCAGATCATGCGCGACTTCTACACCAACCGTCCGGATGGAATCATTGGCAATGAGGACTGCGGACAGATGTCTGCTTGGTACGTGATGAGCGCTCTCGGCCTCTATCAGGTGTGCCCGGGCATTCCGGTCTATGCCCTCGGACGTCCGATGGTAGATCAGGCCGTGCTCCAAGTAAAGGGCGGTCGCTTCGAGATCATCGTCAACCATAACAAGCCTACCAACAAGTATATCGAAGTGGTGAAGCTGAACGGTAAGACATTAGAGAGTCCGTTCATCTCCTATTCCGACATCGTAAACGGGGGAAAACTGGAGTTTGTAATGACTGATAAACACAAGTAAATGGATCATCATTCTATAAAGATGCCTTCGCCGCTGCTTTCGCTGGTGCCCATCGTAGTACTTGTGGGACTGCTGTTCGCTACGATCCGTACCTTTGGCAGCGACGCCCTGAGCGGCGGCAGCCAAGTGGTGTTGCTCATTTCGACAGCTGTCTGCTCGCTGATCGCGATGGCGCACGGAGACGTGCGGTGGAAGTCTATCGAGCTGGCCATTGTCAATAACATTACCGGGGTAGCCACGGCGCTGATGATCCTCTTGATCATTGGCGCGCTTTCCGGTAGCTGGATGGTGAGCGGCGTTGTGCCGACACTGATCTATTACGGGATGCAGATTATTCATCCCAGCTTCTTTCTAGCTTCTACGTGCTTGATCTGCGCGATTGTGTCCGTAATGACAGGCAGTTCGTGGACGACCATCGCCACGCTAGGCATCGCCCTCATGGGCGTAGGTCAGGCGCAAGGGTTCGACGAGGGGTGGATAGCGGGGGCGATCATCTCGGGCGCCTACTTTGGGGACAAGATTTCGCCACTATCGGACACGACGGTGCTGGCCTCGTCTGTTACCGACACGCCGTTGTTTGTACATATCCGCTACATGCTAGTAACGACGGTGCCATCGATGGTGATTACGCTGGCAATCTTTACGGTGGCCGGTCTGTCGCATGAGGCAACCGCTACGGATCAGATAGCGGCCTTCTCTGCATCGCTAAGAGAGACGTTTCATATCTCCCTCTGGCTACTGCTGGTTCCGCTGGCCACAGGGATCATGATTGCGCGGAGAGTTCCGTCACTAATCACACTGTTTGTCTCCACCGCGCTGGCAGCGGTATTTGCCGTAATCTTCCAGCCCCAATTATTACAGGAGATATCGGGACTGCCGGTTATGGGCATCGAGTCGGGTTTTAAGGGGATATTCATGACGCTCTATGGCAGCACAGGGGTACAGACAGGCTCAGCTGAGCTAAACAACCTAGTTGCCACTCGTGGGATGGGCGGGATGATGAATACGATTTGGCTGATCATTTGCGCCATGTGCTTCGGCGGTGCGATGACGGCAAGCGGAATGCTGGGGAGCATTACCTCCGTCTTTCTCCACTTCATGAAGCGTACAGTGGGGGTAGTTGCCTCGACGGTAGTGTCGGGTCTGTTCCTGAATATATGTACTGCGGATCAGTATATCTCAATTATCCTGACCGGAAATATGTTCAAGAATGTATATAAAAAGAAAGGCTACGAAAGTCGTCTGCTGAGCCGCACCACGGAGGACGCTGTAACCGTTACCTCCGTGCTCATACCTTGGAATACCTGCGGTATGACGCAGGCTACAATCCTTGGGGTAGCCACACTTACCTATTTACCATATTGCTTTTTTAACCTAATCAGTCCGATCATGAGCATTATTGTTGCCGCGATCGGCTATAAAATCTATAGAGTCAATGAAGAAGATAAAAGTGTCACTGCTTGCTAAGGTAGTTATTGCCATAGCGGCAGGTGTCGTGTTCGGACAGTTTTTACCCGGAGGCATAGCCCGCGTATTTGTAACGTTCAATTCCTTGTTCGGTAATTTCCTTTCATTTGCCATTCCACTAATCATATTAGGACTGGTGACGCCTGCCATAGGCGATCTGGGCAAGGGGGCAGGACGGCTGCTGGCCATCACGGCACTAATAGCGTATGGCTCGACAATCTTTTCAGGATTCTTTACCTTTTTCAGCAGCTCTGCCATCTTCCCTTATATCTTACCGCAAAACGCGGAACTAACAGCAATGGACAATCCGGAACAGTTCATGCTTACGCCCTACTTTGTCGTTGCTATGCCGCCATTGATGGATGTGATGACGGCGTTGCTGCTCTCCTTCACTATTGGCCTGGGGCTTTCCAGCATTAGTGGGACGAAACTGAAAGAGGGCTTTGCTGACTTCCAGCAGATCGTGATCAAACTTATCGAGGTGGTGATCATTCCGCTGCTGCCGCTGCATATATTCGGTATCTTCCTAAACATGACGGTAAGCGGGCAGGTGATGGGAATCATCACAATGTTCTTAAAGGTGATTTTGGTTATCTTTGTGCTACACGTGCTGCTGCTGCTTATTCAATTTTCAATAGCCGGGCTGGTATCGGGTAAGAATCCACTCCGGATGCTAAAGACGATGCTACCGGCCTACGCAACGGCGTTGGGGACACAATCCTCGGCTGCCACAATTCCTGTTACACTGACGCAAGCCATCAAAAACGGAGTACGAGAAAATATCGCGATCTTCGTGATTCCGCTTTGCGCTACCATCCACTTAGCCGGTAGTACGATGAAGATTGTAGCTTGTGCCATGGCCATTATGTATATGGCCGGAGAGCCGGTTACATTCATGAACTTCGGTGGCTTTATCCTGATGCTTGGCATCACGATGGTAGCGGCACCCGGCGTACCAGGCGGTGCCATCATGGCAGCACTCGGGTTGCTACAAAGCATGCTTGGCTTCAACGAGACCCTACAGGCATTAATGATTGCACTTTACATTGCAATGGATAGCTTCGGTACAGCCTGCAACGTAACAGGCGATGGCGCAATTGCCGTGATTGTAGATCGGATTGCAGGCAAAAGCAAAGCCTAGTCCAATTATACAAGAAACAGAAAAAGGAGTTAACTCATTGCTGAATTAACTCCTTCTTACTAAAAACGG
>JAVVRI010000150.1:0-6138 GCA_036654795.1 Tannerellaceae bacterium | reverse complement strand
AGCTTCGTGCCGGCGACATCGAGTCCTTCATGACCCGCATGCGTGCCTTCTTTGGTGGCATTCCTTACGAACTAAGCGACGACACGGAGCGGCATTATCACAACGTTTTCTATATTGTCTTCACCCTACTCGGCCAATATGCCGACGTGGAGGTACGCAGCAGCCAAGGGCGGGCGGATATGGTGGTAAAGAACAACGACTACATCTACGTATTCGAATTCAAGCTAAACGGCACTGCCGAAGAGGCGTTGGCGCAAATAGAGGACAAAGGCTACCTCATCCCCTACACGGCTGACCATCGGCAACTGGTGAAGGTAGGCGTGGACTTCGACAAGTCCACTCGCAACTTGGGGCGCTGGCTGATTGGGTAATGAGCAGCAGCATCTCCGGCCATTCTGTGAAGACGCTCTGTCTTTGTTCTTATTTTTTTAGGTAGTCGTAGGGATAGATGGTTAGTTGCTCGGTACCGTGCTGGGTGCGTATCCAAGTGCGGAAGGTGCGGGTGGATTCGGTCATCTCGATGATGCGGGCACCGTTGGGGAGGTTGTTATACTCCGTTGGACCACCGGAGAAGCGTCCGTAGGCCAGAAGGATACCTTTCCAATAGACGGCGTAGTCGTTGTCGTGGTCGTGGCCGACGAATGTGCCCATGATGTCGCCATTCTCCTTCATAGCAGTGAAGAGACCGGAGTTGAGCTCGGGGGAACAGGCTTTTTCGCGGCGGATGCCGTAGAGGGCTGCGTTCTCGTCGGTGGCTGCTTGGTTATATTCCGGCAGAGGGATGTGAAAGAAGGCGAGCGAAGGGAGGGGACGCCCTGCATTGCGGGCTGCGAAGTCAACGCAACGGGCGCGATACCAGTTGATCTGGTCGGTCTTGATGTAGTCGTAGCCCTTGATGCCTTCGATGGAGGAATAGGCGTTCGAGTCGAAGCAGTAGAGCACAGCGGCCTCTTTCGTGCCGTCGGAAGAGCGGAGGGTGAGTGTATAGTTGGCCACACCGGAGAGTGCGGGTACTTCGTCTTCTGTCAGGTTGTAGGGGAGGCTTTGGGCTACGCGGAGCAGTTCGTCTTTTTCAGCACCCTGCTCGTTGTCGTGGTTGCCAAAGACGATGGCGAAGGGCGTCTTGCGGTCGGAAACGGTTTTGAGGACGCGGCGGAGGTTATCTGTAGCGGGTTTGCTGTAGATGATGTCTCCGGTAAAGATGACTAGGTCGGGCTTTTCGTCGTCGAGTACTTGGTTGATGCGCTCGAAGGCTATGTCAGACTTGGGCTCCTGCCACTTGACGTGGAGGTCTGTAAACTGCACAATTTTGAACTTCTTGTCCGAGTTGAACTTTAACACGGGTTTTTCCGCGAAACTAAACGTACCCACTCCGGCGGCTGCCATGAGCAGGCTTCCGATAACGATCTTTCTGAGATTCATGCTTGCTTTTATATTATATGAATAGGATTTGTTTACTGTTGGATGTGGAGTATGGCAGTAAATCCGGTCATATTGAATACTTCCATGATGCCTTTTTTAATGTTGCATATGTTGAGGGTGCCCTTTTTTTGCATCGCGTTCTTCTGTAAGATGAGGAGAAGGCGCAGACCGGAACTGCTGATGTATTCCAGATCGGAGAGGTCCACCGTGACGTTCGTCTCCCCAGCCAATAGGATAGGCTCAATAGCTTTCTCGAACTCGCTCTTGGTGCCGGTGTCGAGGCGACCTTGGGGGGCGATGGTTATGTTGTCTCCACTTATTGTTGTTTTGGTGACTAATCCTGTTGTTTCCATAATGTTTTTCTTTATTCGTATTGTTGTTTGTTTATCATAATCCATGTTGTCAATAGGTTTTGCCCGTTCCATCGCTTGTAGGTCACACCGTCCATAATGCTTCTCACGAGGAAAATGCCCAATCCACCGATAGCCCGCTTGTCAGCCGGAAGGGTGATGTTAGGATTTGGCTGAAGGGTAGGGTCGAAGGGTATTCCTTCATCGGCAAAGGTGAATGTAAGCAGTCCGGAGGTTTCGTGAACAGTAATGTTTATACACGACTCGACTGGCGTATTATTGTATGCGTACATTATTATGTTCGCTACAATTTCCTCCATAACCAAGTTGAGTTTCATCGTAAGGGTCTCGCTTATGGCAAGTTCCTTACATATGTCTAAAAGGAACTTATTCATTGCGGCCAGCTCTTCTACTTTGTTTGTAATGTTTAATGTTCGCTGCATGCCTGCTTAGTTTTGCTGTAAAGTTAGTGTTTTTTTCTACTTAGGCTATTTTCATAGCCTTAAAAGTAGTTGTTCATCCCAATATAATTGTACTTTTGCATCGAACTATTAAGATAATACCGGTTATGATTAAGAAAAATGGATGGATAATAGGTTGTTTTTTGGCATTACTCTGTAGCCTTGCGAGTTGTGACGTGATAGAAGACAACGATTGGGACAGGCGCAACGCCGAGGTTTTGCTCTGTGGCATGGTTTGGATGGATGACTACATTACGAGTGATAACATCGATTGCCATCAAGAGCTCTATTTTAATATGGATGGTACGGGTATGGACGTGCAGGAGTTCTTCTATAAGAACCATTCGGAGGTCACTAAGTTCCCGTTTCGCTGGCGTTGGGATGGTCGTTATGGCAACAACATGCTGATGGCATATCCTGATGGTGATAGTTATTTTACAAATATTTTCATCAATGAATATTCCCTTTCCGGTGTGTTGGACGGTGTGGACGTGGTTTTCAAAGTGAAATAGGGGGTGCGTTTGATAAAATAAAAAAGGCTGACTAAATTATTTAGTCGGTCTTTTTTATTCTCTGAAATGTGTGTGTCGCTTACTTTACTAAATCGTTAAGCTCTGCACCAGCTTTAAACTTAATTGCTTTGCGAGCAGAAATTTCAATAGCTTCTTTGGTTTTAGGGTTGATACCTTGACGAGCTGCTTTTTCTGCTATTGTGAAAGCGCCGAAACCAAGGAGGGAAACTTTACCACCTGTTTTCAATTCTTCTGCAACAGTTTCAATAAAAGCATCTACTGCTTTTTTTGTATCCGCTTTACTAAGTCCGGCTTTAGCCGACACTGCATTGATAAAATCTGTTTTGTTCATGATTGGTTATGAATTAATATTATGAATGATTCCCATGATAGCCTTATTTGATGCCCCAAATATAGTTTTATTTTGATTTGCTGCAAAATAAAAGCTTGTTTTTTTGGATATAAACGCTGTTTTAGCATCTTAAAGACAGGAATCCTGCAAAATATATTTATCTTTGTCGGTAAATAGAATAAAATATGATGAATCAGAATAGCTCGGGGTTTCTTGGCGGGATCCCGGTGGTAACGAAGAATATTATTATTATAAACTTGCTGTTTTGGGTGGCAAGCATTGCTTTAGCTCGGGTAGGCATAAATATGGTGAGTATCTTCGGGTTGCATATTCCCGGAGCAACCGATTATTATACGTATCAGATCGTCTCTTATATGTTCATGCACGACACGCATTCTTTTGCGCACGTGTTCTTTAATATGTTTGCCGTCTATATGTTTGGCCGTGTGTTGGAAGAGACGTGGGGGCCAAAGCGCTTCTTGGCGTTTTACCTAATAGCGGGTATTGGCGCAGGCTTGATGCAAGAGGCCGTGTGGTTGTTTAACCTGCGGGAGGTGGTGTTTGTTACTGCCGACCAGATTAACCTAAACGGGGTGGAGGTAATTGGCAGACATGAGTTTCTGAACTATTTTGTTACGATAGGAGCTTCTGGGGCTGTGTTTGGCATCTTGTTGGCGTTTGGGATGCTGTTCCCCAATGTGTCGCTCTACTTGATGTTTCTTCCGATTCCTATCAAAGCGAAATATTTCGTCATCCTTTATGGATTGGCGGAACTTTATATGGGCGTAGCCAATTATGGTGGCGATGACGTGGCGCACTTTGCTCATTTGGGCGGGATGCTCTTTGGCTATCTGGTGATTCAGTATTGGCGAGTGAAGGATCGACGTGATGCGGAAGACGCAGACGATCCGTACGACAGATTTAACCCGAAGAATGGAAACCGTTATTTCTAACTTCAAGCAGCGCTTTCGTCAGGGCAATATCCTGATGAAGCTGATCTATATTAACGTAGGTCTGTTTCTGCTGATACGGTTGGCAGGAGTGTTTTTTATGCTTTTTAATCTGGGGGGCGTGCCTTTTCTGCAATATTTACAGGTGCCCTCGTCTCCGATGCTGCTCATGGTGCGTCCATGGACGGTGTTTACCTATATGTTTACTCACTTCGACTTCCTGCATATCCTATTTAATATGTTGTGGCTCTATTGGTTTGGCGGCTTGTTCCTGAATTTCTTCAGTGAGCGTCAGTTGAGTGGACTCTACCTATTGGGTGGGATTGCGGGGGCAGCGATGTTTATGGTTGCTTATAATGTGTTTCCTTACTTTCAGACGGTGTCCGGATCGAGCTACTTGATGGGTGCCTCGGCTTCGGTGATGGCAATTGTGTTTGCTGTGTCTTTCTATAGAAAGGAGTTGGAAGTACAGCTGTTCCTTATTGGACGCGTCCGGCTTATTTACTTGGCTGTTTTTACTCTTGTGATCGACCTATTGGCCATTACGTCGGACAATGCGGGAGGGCACATTGCCCACATAGGCGGCGCGCTGTTGGGCATCTGGTTTGCCGCACGCATCCGTTCGGGCAACGACCTGACAGCACCCATGAACCGACTGCTCGATTGGGTGGTGAACTTAGGCAAGCGAAAGCCAAAAATGCACGTCTCGTACCGACGTACGGAGACGGATTATGATTATAACGAACGCAAACATCAGCAGACAATGGACTTGGATGCGATTCTGGATAAATTGAAACGTTCCGGTTACGAAAGCCTTTCGGCTGACGAAAAGCGGAGGCTGTTTGATGCAAGCAAGAACTAACTGATAACGAATGAAGGCGCTGAAGATCGTGATACACGGATTGTTCCTTGTGGTCAATGTGTGTGTAGTAATACTCTTTATACTCTCTGCCTATTCCGATCGTGTGTCGCCGGATACCAGTCTGTTTTTCTCTTACCTGGGGTTGGGGTTTCCTGTGTTTTGTGCATTGAACCTTGGCTTCGTCTTCTACTGGTTGTTTTTATGCAAGTGGAAGTATCTGTTGGTGGGGCTTTGCTCGTTTGTGATTTGTTGGGGGCCGGTGGTTCACTACTTCCCTTTCCATAGCCAAGAGATACCCGTAAATAAAGAGGAGGTGCTGAAGGTGTTGACTTATAATGTGATGAACTTCGGATACAAAAACCATACAGAGAAGTCGCCTAACAAAATATTGGAGTATATCGCCCAGTCGAACGCAGACATTGTCTGTCTGCAGGAATACATGGTGAGCAAGTCGAACGATTTTCTGACGTCAGACAAGATATTCAACGCTTTGAGGATGTATCCCCATCACTCCGTGATTCTGCTGTCGTCGAACAAATACCATCGTTTCGGCATTGCCGTGTTCTCGAAATACCCAATCAGAAACTCGCATCGCGTGAAGTATGAAAGCGATTATAACGGTTCCTCTGTACATGAGCTGACGGTGAGGGGTAAGAAGCTGACACTCGTCAACAACCACTTAGAGTCTTTTAAGTTTACTACCGAGGATCGTACGCGATACACTGCCTTTATTAAGAACGTAAGTTCTGACACCTTTGACGGCGTAAAGAGCGCTATTGGGCAGAAGTTGGGACCCGCTTTCACCATGCGTTCGCGTCAGGCAGAGATGGTGGCTGAGGTAGTGAAGAAGACGAAAAACGACTATATCTTGGTCTGTGGAGACTTTAACGATACGCCGATCTCCTATGCTCACCGTACGATGCAAGGCCCTTTGATGGATGCCTTCTCGGAGGCAGGCCGCGGGATGGGAGTTACTTACAACCAGAACTTCTTTTGGTTCCGAATCGACAACATTCTCCATTCCTCCAACATGGAGGCTCAGCACTGTACGGTGGACAAGGTGAAATATTCCGACCACTATCCTATGTGGTGTTATCTGACAATGAAATAACACTTACTTAAGTTTCGGAAGTAACCTGAAGATTACCTCAAGGCGCATCATGGGGTAAGGGGTATTTTAGAATTAATATTCCACGTTTCACACCTCCATCTATCTGTAGCTCTGTTAG
>JAVVRI010000149.1:0-6143 GCA_036654795.1 Tannerellaceae bacterium | reverse complement strand
AGTCTGAACAAATATTTAAAGAGCCGGTCTCCTTTGGGGGAGACCGGCTTTCTTTATGTTCGCCCAGCACGAAGATATTCTAACGGGTGCAAGCCCCAGAAGCGTACAGACAAAGACAAAAGTTCCACCGTGAGTTGGAATCTGAAGGCAGTTGTCGGAAAACAGCTGGCTTGACGTATAGAGACTTGTTATCAAGGCTTATGAATGTGAATGAGTTTGCATAACAAAACAAAGTCCGATAGCAAATCAGAACATTCGGAGTCAATCAAGCAGGCATAAGATAGAAAGAATACATCCATAACCGGAGAGGTATCAGGGACGGTATCCTCATTGGTTAAGGATGTATATCTGGAAATGCTGGAAACGGGTACGTACGCGATAAGTCAAACGGCACGTACGGTGGTATGAGAGGTCGAAAATTAAAGCAGGAGAAAACTTCTTTTGTTTTCTCCTGCTTGATTTATGTTTATAAGTAAGATACCTTACTCCACAGGTTCAGCACCCGTATCGCCTTGTATCTTCCATCCTGGATTTTGGTATACTACAGAAGTAGCAAAGTCATTTTTGTCCAGCGCTGTTTGACGGAATACAGCCATGCCAATAGGATCTAAATAATGGGCAGGAGTAAACTTTAATCCGCCTTGGGTAGCTATCAAGTTATTTTTCGTAATGGTTTCGTAAGGAAGCATATACTTGCTTAAAAGCGGAGAAGACATATTGCCCTTCTCGGGATCGACCACACAGAGAGCCTTCAGCTCTTCTTCGTAAACACTTCCCCAATACAAAGTACCTTCTACACGGAAAGCTTTTGTTTTCATCTGGTCGCAAGCGCGCCATCTTTTCAAATCATCCCAACGTAAGGCTTCGGCACAAAGTTCGTTACGACGTTCGCGACGAATATTGTACAATGTACTATTAATTAAAATTCCGTGCGAATAAGCTCCGAAATCGCCTTTTGCCTCTTCGGTCATAATGGTGGCAGCTATTGTTTTTTGATAATCGGTATCCACTTTGGCACGGGTGCGCAAGGCTTTCCAATAACGGTCTGCGGTGACATCAATAGTTTGAGTCTTTTCGTAAGAGGCTTCCATGTAAATCAGCAGAGCTTCTGCAGCACGAAAGACGATACCTCCTGATGTTCCAGCATCGTGGTCATTTGCCATGTGACGAGAATAGTGCTTGCCTTTTTTTACCATAAATCCGGTCGTAGCGCGACTGGCTCCAGTAGCAAAAACATAATTAATTAAACTTATTTCCGGTTGTCCGTCATTTGCATAGAAGTTTACATCGCCCGGTTTCTTAGTGAATATTACAATACGCGAATCGCGGTCTTTCAAGGTTTCGTTAATGCCTTTCTTCTCCCATTCCGGATTATAACCGGAATTAGCCGCATAAACAGGTAAGCCGTTGCGCATCAAGAATGAATTTACCATACCGCGTGTCCAGCCTGAACCGCCTCCACTACGTTCCAGCTCCATTTGTAGGTTGTTTGCAACTAAGCCCTCCTTAAACTGTTTCCACATTAGCACCTCATCGTATCCTTCCATGTTTTCGTCACAGAACATGGTATAGTAAGGATTGACAGAAGTCAACGCGGCATTCATTCCTTCGGGGGTATCTGTATTAACGGCTAATTTGCCAACAGCCCAGTCGCCCACCACCTTGGCAGATGCCATCGCTTCGCCAAAGAAATAAGCAATTTCGCTATCAATATTAAAACCTGTTACATCCGCAGCGTTTCCTTTCCAACCGGGCCCGCCTGGTACAAAGGCAGTGCCTTTGTGGTATTTTTCCCAAGTAGCTTCGAATAAAGCCACGCGAGCACGCAATAAATAGGCTACATTTTTACTAATTCTATTTTTACCACCAGGACCTTTATCCAATAATAATTCTGTAGCCTTTTGCAGATCGTCCAGAATGAAGCGAGCTACTTTATTACGTGGTTGTCGTTTGCTAGATTCAATCAGTGTCTCTTCTGTATCGGGCAATACTGTGGTAACAATAGGTAAATCACCCAAAGAAGCCAATAATTTATAGTAATTATAAGCGCGAATGACGTACATTTCGCCTATGTAGTGCTTGATATTATCCATTGATCCTGTGATAATGCCCGCTTCATATTTGGGAAGTGTATTTTCAAAAAAGTAGTTGCAGGCACGTATTTTGTTCCAACTCCATTGACCTTCACCCGAAGGGACTTTCTTCTGGCCGGGTATCCAGAAAGAGGGCAAGCCGGTGCCAGCCTGATTGTCTGTGTCATTATCTTTGCCAAAGAGGTTGATTCCATAGTTTGAATCGACTGTCTCAAAAGGATAGGCGTTAATGGTAAAAGCAGCCAAATCGGCTTCTGACATGAAATATTTTTCGGGAATCACTTTATCCAGCGGTTCTCTATCAAGAAAATCATTACAACTGGTTAATCCGCCCAGCAGCAAGGTTCCTGTTACAAAAATTCCTATATATTTTTTCATAATAGTCTACTATATAATTAAAGTGTTATACTTAATCCAACTGAAAAACTCTTTGATAGCGGATATGTACATCCGTCCCAATTACCCACGCCAATTGTTTCGGGGTCAAAAGTCTCACATAGGTTAGTAATTGTAAATAGATTCTCGGCAGAAACGAATAAGCGTAAGTTGTTTACGTAGAATTTCTTAGTGAGAATAGAAGGAAGCGTATAGCCTAAAGTCACATTTTTTAAACGGACATAAGCGGCATTTTGCAGATAGCCTGTTTGTGACTGGCGATTTCTGTCATTTTCAAGCAAACGCGGATAATAAGCATTTAGGTTGGTGCCCAGCGGACTGCTTGTTCCTTCTGGACGGAAATAATCCAAATGCGGTTTGAAGATATTCGTTTGCCAATATCCTACAGCTCCCCAAAACATCGTGCTGCCTCCGGCAGGCATATAGTCGCGTTTCAAGGTGCCTTGGAAGAATACTTTTAAGTCAAAACCTTTCCAGGCTGCATCTAAATTCAGACCAACATTATAGCGCGGCGTAGTGTTGCCAATCTTCACTAAGTCACCGTGATCATCAAGCGTTTTGTTGCCTCTGCTTATTTTTCCATCGCCATTGACATCGGCATACATGATGTCTCCAGCACCCCAGCCAGCACCAAAGATGTCTTGTGCACCTTTAGGCATACTAGCTAAATGTTCTTGCATTTGAGCATCGGTTTTGGCTATCCCGACGGTTTTAAATCCCCAAATATCGCCAATATGCGCACCTGCATAATAAGCCGTATTATTGTTATTATCGAGAATGCTGTTGGATGGGTTAGGATAGCGGTCAATGACTACTTGATTGTCGGACAAAGACAATGTTGCACCGTATTTAAAGTCTTGAATCTGGTCACGCCAGTTTATTTGTACCTCCCAGCCTTTGGATGTCATATCCAGATTATTCACTTTGGGTACAGCAGTACCTAAAATATTAGGCAGCTCTGGAGCTGGACCTACCATGTCTTTTGATTTACGTTGGAAGTAGTCGAACGTTACGTTCAAGCGATTGCGCAGCATTGAAACATCAAAACCGAGGTCAAGTGTTTGTGTCTTTTCCCAAGTCAGGGAGGAAGATACCAATGCAGATTCACTGGAAATATTAGGCTGTGCACCATTTACTAACCAACCACCTAAAGCATAACCGCCCCACTGGTTGACATTTAAGCCAATGGTACGATAGAAAGGATACCAGTTGTCTGTGTTTTGGTTGCCTAATTCACCCCATGATCCGCGAATTTTAAGTGTACTGAACAAGTTGGTGTAATCTTCAAAAAAAGCTTCACGAGCAATGTTCCATCCTAATGAGAAAGAGGGGAATAAGTTCCAGCGGTTGTCTGCCAAGAAGCGAGATGTTCCGTCATAGCGCATATTTACCTCAGCCAAGTAGCGTCCTTGGTAGTCATAGTTGACACGTCCGAAGAAACCAGCTGTGGCCCATTCTTGATAACCACCTCTATTCTGCGGATTGTTCTGACCAGTGTTAAGAGTGGGTACGCCCCCCATAATAAAATCTTTAGATGCTGATATATCGCGTTGCGAATACAATTCGCTTTGGAAACCCAACATTACTTTTAGGTTATGACCACCCTTCAGTTCGGCAGCATATTCGGTAAAGATATTCGGGTTGAAGAAATTACTCTTATAGGCATATTCTGAAATGCTCGAAGGTGTATTAGCTATTGGGTAAGGATTCTTCTTTACGTCATACGCGTAAACGGTCTGACGATCGGTGTGGTCAAAGTTATTGTTCGTACGATAGTTTAGTTCTGCATTGATTTTCCAATTCTTAATAGGTTCGATGACTAATGCTAGTTGTTGAGCCACTACATCCTGCTGAGTTCTGTAACGTCCGCCTTCGGTGAGCTGATAGATTTTAGATTCGGGAGTATAGAAACCATTCGGATCTACTACTGGAATAACCGGCCAATAACGGCAAGCATCAAAATAAAGGACATTGCTTTTTATATCGCCACCGGCAAATGAAGGAGCTTCATAGTCTGTACGGTTAAAGCGGATGTTGTAGCTTACCTTCATCCATTTTGCTAAGTCGGCACTTACTTTTGCAGTAAGAGAATAACGTTGTTTATTATCGTCTCCATAGTTTAACAAGCCGCCTTGATCAAGGTAATTAGTGGACAGGTAATATTGCATCTGCTCGCTACCGCCGCTTACGCTCAATGAATGTTCTTGTGTAAAGCTATTGCCAAACAGCGTTTTCAGCCAGTCTGTGTTAGCAGCAGGCATCAAATCTTGTCGGGCAGGGTCGTCAAAAGAGTTCCATCGTCCAGACATTTCCCACATATACTGTGTACTTTTGCCTGCTTGAAAATCTAATATTTGCTCTAACTTCTTTTTGCTATACATAGGAGCCTGGCCGCCATTGATCATTTGGTCATTGATGGCTAATGCGAAATTGTATGAATCGGCAACTTCAGCCATATTCAACGGCGAAAGAAAACGGAAGTTGTTATTATAGTTAACAGTCGGCTTTCCTGCTTTTCCTTTTTTGGTAGTAATTAAAATAACGCCGCCAGGTGCGCGCGAACCGTAAATAGAGGAAGCTGCAGCATCCTTTAATACTGAAATGTTTTCAATATCTTGTGGATTAATAGCATTGATATCGCCATCCATACCATCAATCAACACCAGAGGTGCTACAGATGAACCGGACCCAATTGTACCGGTACCGCGAATGTTAAATGATTTGTTTCCGCTTAATGCACCGCCGCTTTCACCGGTTGAAATATTCATGCCCGGAATAACTCCTTGCAGTGCATCTACTACAGTATTAACAGGACGAGCTTCCAGCTCTTTGGCACCAACTGTTGAGACAGATCCTGTTAGATTAACTTTCTTTTGAGTGCCAAAAGCTACAACCACCACTTCGTCCAGTTTTTGTGTGTCATCTTTCAATGTGATGTTTAGAGGAGTCCCTTCCCATTTTACTTCCTGGCTGGTATAACCGATGAATGAGATTTGAATGATTGCTCCTTTGTTTAGATTGGACAAGGTGAAATCACCATTTAATCCCGTGATTGTTCCGTTTGTTGTACCCTTTACCACTACTGAAGCTCCAATAATTGTTTCTCCACTGGAGTCTTTTACAATGCCTGTGCAAACTCCTTTTTGTTGAGTGATTTCAGATGCAACCTTTTCTCTATTAATAACGCTGTCGGCAAAAGCGTGCGAAGGAGACAAAGTAAAGGCGGCAACGCCAATACCCAATAAGAGCTTATTAATAACCTTTCCATGTATACTACTTAATAGCATACATGTTAATCCTTCATTGCATTTCTGAGGATTACTAATTTTTCTGTTCTTCATTTTGATCCTTTTTTTAGTTTAATAATAAAAACAAACAACTCAATTGTCATAGTTTGAAAAAAGGTTATGCTTTGATTTATCTGCGTATTGCATTTTTTCGCTAAGACTTCAGACATTTAATTTTTTATATAAAATGTGTTTATTAGTCTATTAATGATTAAATATAACCCTAAATGCAATCATAAAACAACTTGCCAATGTACTATAACCTTTCATTATTGCTGCATAAGATGACTTATTCTACAGAAAGAAAAAGCCAATCCTTGGATAGTGCGTTCGATAAGTACGATAAGAACTTATCCTGTTTTCATGC
>JAVVRI010000148.1:0-6399 GCA_036654795.1 Tannerellaceae bacterium | reverse complement strand
ACTTGACAACCGGAGGTTGAAGGCTATGAGGGGGCTCGCTCAAACTGCATAAAAATTACTTCCGAAACTTGAGTCAATGACAGATGCCGTTTCTGAAAATATATAGTTTTCGGAAACGGCATCTTTCTATAAAAAACTCTAATTTGAGGGGGCGACATACTTTTCTTATTTTATAAACGTTAGATAGGTGTTATTTTTGTAATGTATTTCGTGATATGGTAAAAGTATTTGCAATGAAAAAGTTCCTTGTACTCTCTTTAATATTCGCTTGTTTTGCCGGTAAAGCGCAAACAACGAACGATCCTGTTGTTATGACTGTGAATGGGAAACAGATTCCTCTTTCCGAATTTGTGTTCATCGCTGAGAAGAATGGTGAGGTCGATTTAACGAATAGTAAATCAGTGAAATCGTACGTCGAGTTGTTTAAAAACTTCAAACTAAAGGTTGCTGAAGCTGAAGCTCGCGGACTAGACAAAACAAAGTCCTTTACGGAGGAACTGGATGGATATCGTACACAACTAGTATCAAGCTACCTATCCAATAAAAATGCCGAAGAGGCTGCCGCACGGGTGGTGTATGACCGTTCTTCAGAGATGTTGGAGTTGAGCCATATCCTGTTTCGTTTGCCCGAACAGACAGTGTCGAAAGATACGTTGGCTGTCTATCAGCAGGCTATGCAGGCCTACGAACGAATAAATAAAGGTGCAGATTTCGCTGTTGTGGGAAAAGAATTGACTGCTGCCAATCAGGATCAGGTAGCGTATGAATATATTAATTGTCTGCTACCTATGCAGGCCGTGAAAGCGTTTGAAGAAGCCGTTTACGCAATGCCTGAAGGTACACTTTCCAAGCCGATTCGTACCAAGATGGGTTTTCATGTCATAAAGCTACATAGTCGCAAGCCTAATCCGGGCATTTTTAAGGTGGCGCACATTTTGATTGCTTTCCCCAAGGATTCAGTCCTGTCGGCTGCTGAGGCGGAAACCGAAACTTTAGCTCGTGCCGAAGAGGTTTATAAGAAGTTGCAAGCCGGTGGCGATTTTGCTGAATTGGCGAAGGAATATTCTGCTGATGGTTCGGCTAAGAATGGTGGACAGCTGCCTCCGTTTGGTCCAGGCGAAATGGTGAAACCTTTCGAAGAGGGCGCTTTTGCCTTAACCACCCCCGGCGAATTGTCAGGATTGGTGAAGAGCCGTTTTGGTTATCACATTATTAAGTTGATAGAAAAAAAAGGTATTCCTTCCTTTGAAGACAGTCAAAAGGCGTTGCTTAGTCAGATGGGGCAGGGCGAACGTAACTTTGAATTGCATAAGGTCTTCGAAGATCAGATGAAGAAAGAGCATGGTTACGTGTTCTATCCCGAGGCCTATGCCGAATTGCAGCAATTGTGTAATGACTATTTTCCGACTGATCCGCTCTTTTATGAGAAGGCAAGAGATATGAAAAAGACGTTGGTACGCATTGATACAACCGATTTTCCTCAGAATGAATTCGCGTATTACATACAGCGTTGTCCTTTTTCAACCAAAACATATTCAGTTGATTTCATGCAGGAGGTGTACGATCTGTTCATCCGCGACATCATAACAAGGTATGAACACAATAGCCTAGAGACGAAGCATCCAGAGTTTAATCACTTGATGCAGGAATATCGGGATGGCATTCTGTTGTTCGAAGTGAGTAATCGTGAGATATGGAGTAAGCCTGCCGCTCAGCAACCAGCTTTAGAAAAAGCATGGTTAAAGGAGTTAAATGATAAATATTCGGTTGAAATTAACTGGAAACTTCTGAAGAAAATAAAAAAATAATCAGATATGCGGACTTACTTCATTATAATTGGGTTAGTATCTTTATCTTTGCTGGCTGGTTGTAAAGAAAAATCGACAACGGAGGATGCCGATGTGCTGGTAAGAGTGAAGGCGCAAGCCTTGACGCGTTCGGAGGTTGAAGCGATGATTCCCCGGGGAATTTCTTCTGCGGACAGTTTGCTGCTAGCGGAGAGTTTTGTGAAGAAATGGGTGAAAGATGCCTTGATTTATGAAGTAGCCTCTCGCAATCTGGGAGAAGGAAAGGCGGAAGTGGATAAATTGGTGGAGGATTATCGCCATTCACTTTTGCGTTATCGCTATCAAGAGCAACTGGTAAAGGAGAAATTGTCGGTTGATATTCGTGAAAGCGACAAGTTGAGCTATTTTGAGGAGAATCAAGATAAGTTTGTTTTGGACAAAGCGCTGATAAAAGGTTTGTTCCTGAAGATACCGATTGACGCACCAGGGCTGTCTGAAGTAAAAGGATGGTATAAATTGAATTCGGAAGCTGCGCTGGAAAAGATTGAGAAATACAGTGTGCAGAATGCGACAATTTATGACTACTTTTACGACAAATGGGTAAGCTTTGATGAAGTGATGGATAATATCCCGCTGCATGTGGCCGTCCCGAATGATTTCCTGAAAGCGAACAAAACGGTGGAAGTGGCTGATAGTAGCTATTGCTACCTATTGAACATTAAGGAGTATCTGCCTGTTGGAAGCGTAGAACCATACGAATACGCCGATCCTCAGATAATGGAGATGCTGATCAATCAGCGAAGAGTGGAGTTTTTGCGAAATTTTGAAGAAGAATTATATAATGATGCAGTCAAAGGCGGCGATGTAAAGTTTACTGTCGAACCGTGATTTGTTAATAGAAAAGGCTATACATGATGAAAAAGATTTTAACTGTATTCTTTCTTGCCTGTTGTTCTTGTGCAGTAATGGCGCAGGAGAATGTGATTGATGAAATTGTGTGGGTGGTAGGAGATGATGCTATATTACGTTCGGATATCGAAACGCAGCGCCTGTACATGATGAATGAAGGGCAGCGTCTGGAGGGTGATCCCTATTGTGTGATTCCGGAGCAGATGGCGATACAGAAATTGTATCTCAATCAAGCAAAGATAGACAGTGTGGATGTAAACGAAACGCAAGTAATTCAGAGCGTAGAGCAATGGCTTAATTTTGCGATCAACCAGATTGGCTCAAAGGAGAAGTTAGAGGAGTATTTCAACAAGAAAGCTTCGCAAATCAAAGAGGAGCGTAAGGATATGGTGCGCGAGCAGCAGATCGTTCAGCAAATGCAACGTCAACTGATCGGTGAAATAAAACTTACGCCTTCAGAAGTGCGTAAGTACTTTGGCCAGCTTTCTCAGGATAGTTTGCCAAACATACCGACTACGGTGGAGGTACAGGTTGTAACGCTTGAACCGAAGATTCCTTTCGACGAGACGGATGCCATTAAAGCTCGCCTGCGTGATTTTACCGACCAGATAACAACTGGTAAAATGGAGTTTTCTACTTTAGCACGTTTATATTCCGAAGACCCAGAGTCGGCTAAACGTGGTGGTGAGCTTGGCTTTATGGGTAAAGGACAGTTGTTGCCTGAGTTTGCCAATGTGGCTTTCAACCTGAACGATGCGAAGCGTGTGTCGAAGATTGTTGAGACGGAATATGGTTTCCATATTATCCAATTGATTGAGAAACGTGGAGACCGCATCAATTGCCGCCACATCCTATTGAAGCCGAAAGTGTCTGAAAAAGAATTGACAGAAGCATCTAATCGGCTGGATTCATTATATTCTGACCTAAAGGCCAATAAGTTTTCGTTCGAAGAAGCGGCTACGTTTGTTTCTTACGATAAGGATACCCGCAACAACAAGGGGTTGATGGTAAACTCCGACATGGAGAGTCCGAATGCAGGTACACCTGAGTTCGAAATGCAGGAACTGCCTCAGGAAATTGGAAAGATTGTGTACGATATGAAAGTGGGCGATGTCTCTAAACCTTTCACAATGATAACTAACAAACAGAAACAGGTGGTTGCTATCGTAAAGTTGAAAGCGCGTACAGAGGGACATAAGGCGAATTTGTCTGACGACTTTCAAGCTTTGAAGGCAATTGTGGAAGCACGTAAAAAGGAAGAACTATTAAACGATTGGATAACAAAAAAACAGAAAACAACTTATGTCCGTATTGCGGATGGTTGGAGTAATTGTGATTTCCGCTACCCCGGTTGGGTTAAAAAATGAATACATTGATTCGGCTATTTCTTTTGGGCGTATTCAGTCTGTTGTCGGTCTGTGTTTTTGCACAGGCACAGGATTCTGTTTCGCAGAAGAAGAAAAAAGTATATCTTGAACATGCGAACATCCTCTCGTTCGACCAGGCGCTCAATCCGGATGCGCAGGTGTTGATTGGGGATGTTTGTTTTCGTCATGACAGTTCGTATATGTATTGCGACAGCGCGTACTTCTATGAACAGGGCAATTCGTTGGAAGCTTTTAGCAACGTTAGGATGGAGCAGGGAGATACATTGTTTGTGTATGGTAATTATCTGTTTTATGATGGGAACACGCAGCTGGCGCAGATGCGAGAAAACGTGCGGATGGAGAATGGACAAGTTACGCTCTTTACAGATAGTCTGAACTATGACCGAATTGCGAATATTGGTTACTACTTCGATGGTGGTATGGTGGTAGACGAGGAAAACGAACTGTCTTCTTTCTATGGACAATATTCGCCTGCCACGAAGGAGTCGGTTTTTAATGACAGTGTACGGTTGGAAAACCCACAGTTTACGCTTTATTCTGACACGTTACATTATAATACAGACTCTAAGATTGCCACTATTCTAGGTCCCTCTGTCATTGTGTCGGATAGTGGGACAATCTATTCTTCACGTGGTTGGTATAATACGGCAGATAACACGTCGCTGTTGCTTGATCGTTCCCGGATTGTGTCTGGAGATCGAATAATGACGGGCGACTCTATTTTCTATAACAAGGAGAGTGGTTTCGGAGAGGCATTCGGCAATATGAACCTGCAGGATACTACTAAAAAAGTGATGATTGAAGGTCAGTATGGCTATTATAATGAGAGGACTGAATATGCTTTTGCCACGGATAGTGCCCGGTTTATGGAGTATTCGAAAGCCGACACGTTGTATTTGCATGCTGATACGCTGGAAATGGCGACTATCGACTCTACTTTCCGTGAGATCAAAGCCTATCATGGTGTGCGCTTCTTTCGGGTGGACATGCAGGGGGTCTGCGACTCGATGCTCTTTAATACGCATGATTCCGTGTTGTATATGTACAACGAGCCTGTTATTTGGAACGAGCAGTACCAGATATATGGCGACACCATCGAAATATACATGAATGACAGTACGATCGACTATGCGCATGTGAAGCAATTTGCCTTTGCTGTGCAGCTTGTAGATTCCTCCTACTATGATCAGTTGAAGGGGAATGATTTGAAGGCTTTCTTTAATGGTCAGGCGGTGGATCAGATTGATGTGGCAGGTAATGCGGAATCTATTTTTTATCCTCTCGAATCAGATGGTGCTAAGGTGGGCATGAATGAGACGAAGAGCGGTTTTCTCACTATTTGGGTGAAAGAAAACAAGCTGGAGAAACTGAAAATATGGCCTAATCCGCAAGGCACGATGACCCCAATTCCGGATCTTCGACCTGAGCAGAAGACCTTGAAAGACTTTCATTGGTTCGACTATTTGCGCCCCAAAAATAAAGATGATATTTACACCGTTGTGAAAAGAAAAACCGGCGAAGTGCGTAAGGTTAGCAATAAATTTGTACATTAGCAGATTATTATACACTAAAATAGGATTGAGTTATGTCATTGTTTTCATTTTATAATACTCGCAAACCGCGCCAGTTTGACCGTCAACCGATCTATTGGGATCCCCATAAAGAGGCGTTGGAGGAACGCATCACCAAAGTGAAGCGTGAAATAGGTATGATAGACCCGGTGGAAGATTATAAACCGTCTATCAAAGGTTCATTTGTTGAAGGCACCTCGCATTTGAAAAAAAGTAAGGACAAAGGGGATGACCCGCGTAGTCGTACGTACAAGAACGTAAAGCTTGTTGTTGCTTTGGCTGTGTTGGGGGTAATCCTGTGGTATATGTTCTGGAAATGAGTGATATTATTCATTTGCTTCCGGACAGTATCGCCAATCAGATTGCAGCCGGTGAGGTGATACAACGCCCTGCCTCGGTCGTGAAGGAGTTGGTGGAGAATGCTGTTGACGCCGGTGCTAGCCATATTCAGGTGAATATAAAGGAGGCCGGTCGTACGTTGATCCAAGTGATTGATGACGGCAAAGGAATGTCGGAAACCGATGCGCGTATGGCTTTCGAGAGGCATGCCACGTCGAAGATCTCTTCTGCCGACGATCTGTTTTCGCTCCGTACCATGGGCTTTCGTGGCGAAGCGTTGGCTTCGATTGCTGCTGTAGCCCATGTGGAGTTGCGTACGCGGGTGAAAGGGGCTGAGTTAGGCACTCTTCTCTCTATGGTGGGCTCGTCTGTTCAGGAGTTGACGCCTGATGCCTGCAAGGAGGG
>JAVVRI010000147.1:0-6649 GCA_036654795.1 Tannerellaceae bacterium | reverse complement strand
AAGTAGAGCGCATGACGCCCGACGAACGCATGGAATACGAACTCAGCCTTTCCGTAGAACGCGACCTCTTCAGCGCCCTAGAAGCTAGCTACGAGGATGGCGAGGAGAAAGGGATTCAAAAAGGGATGGCAAAAGGGATTCAAAAAGGGATGATGAAAGGGATGGAAAAAGGAATTGCAAAAGGGAAGTTAGAAGGATTAATGGAAGGCCTAGAAAAAGTAGCCAAGGCTATGAAAGCGGAAGGAATGTCCATCGTTGACATTGTAAAAATGACAAACCTTTCCCCCGAAGTCGTCAACCAATTATAGTGCATGATGCCCAACAGGATTAGGAGAGAAGTGAATATGCAGGACGACCAGTTCAGAGGCCGTCCCTACGCGGTAAGGAGGACCGGCAATACCAATGCCAGAAGAAACATAAAACTGGGTATCCCCCTTGCGATAATAACCGTAGGGACATTCGTAAACGAGCTTCATAACGAGGGGATACGGCCAGAACTGACCGTTGTGGGTATGGCCGTGCATACCAAAGTCGATGCGATTCATCAACATCTCGTTAAAGGAGAGAGGTTGATGGTCGAGCAACAGCAGGGGCTTGGTTGTGTCCAGACCAGCCATAAGCGTATGGAGCGCGGCGCGTTTGCGGTTGATGCGGTCGTCGCGACCGATCAGATAGAAGGAGCTGTCCGGCATGACGACGGAATCGATCAGTAGGATGCCGCCCGTCTTTTGCAACCAGCGACGCTTGGCAAAGCGGTTGGCGCGATACTCATGGTTGCCGTTTACGATATAGACGCCCAGCGGCGCCTTCAACTGTTGCAAATCATCCTCAATGTGTTCTTTTTCAGCGAAGCGAGACTCATAATCCATGATGTCGCCCACAAGCACCACCATGTCCGGGTGCTGCGCATTGCTCAAGGCTACGTAACGCTGCACAAGCTTCTTGCCAATCATTTCACCAATGTGCAAGTCGCTCATCATCACAATGGTAAGACTGTCTCGCCCCGCAGCCTGTTTAGGAATTGTGATGTTGACGTGCGTCACGCTGGGATAGTTCACCACATGGTTCGCATGAACCATCAGCAACGTTACGGCCAGCAAGATAAGGAAGAACAGCGTCAGCTTGACCTGCTGCCATCGCGCCGACAACCAGGCGGGATACCAATGCCACCAGCGGTTTAAAAGACGCAGACCTTCGAGCACCAAGAGCGAAAGGGTGATATAAAGGCAAGCGATGTACCATGTATTGCAAACGAACATCAAAGGGACCAGCCACTCATCCGGCAGTTCCTTATAAAAGAAGAAACCGACAAAATAGAGCAATAATTCGAGCACAAAAAGCAGTGTATAGGACACACGCCAACCCTTACACGGCGGAAGCGCCTGATAGCCCCGCCAAAAGACGTAGGGATTAAGCAGCAGTTGCGCTACAATGGATTGTAAAAAGACTTTCATACCCGATCATTTAAACGAAAGGTTAAAGACAACCAGCTCACTGTTCGTGCCAATACGGAAAGGAGGCCCCCAAAGGGAAAGGCCGGAGGATACATAAATATGACTCTTGCCCCACTGCCGATAGCCGTAACTCTGCTCGAAAAGATAGTCGGTAACGAGGCTGACCGGCCATACCTGCCCGTGATGCGTATGTCCGCTGAATTGCAGGTCAATGCCCATCGCTTCAGTCTCAGCAAGATCATAGGGCTGATGGTCCATCAAGAGGATCGGCTTCGTACCGTCCGTTTGCGCCACAAGAGCGGCCAGCGGGAGACGATGGGCGTTGTGGCGATCATCGCGGCCAATAAGTTGCAATCCGCCCGGCAGCGTCACAACAGAGTCGCGCAACAACCGTATCGGCGTCGTGGCGAGGAAGTTGGCACAGTCGTCCATGCCGCTGATATATTCATGATTGCCGGGTACCATATAGACGCCCATCGGTGCTTTCAGTTTGGAGAGTTCCTCGTCCATTCGCTCGGAGCGGAGAGGTACAAGGCTGTTGTCTATCAGATCTCCGCCGATTAGGATCAAGTCAGGATTTTGCTCGTTGATCATCCGAACGTAGTGTTGTAGGCGCGCCTTGTCCGTGCCATACCCCAGATGCAAATCGCTAACCGCAATCACCTTCAGCACCGGTTGATAAGCCACCAATGGTCTGTTGATAACAATGTTGATAACCTTTGTATCGGGATGTTGATAGACGTAATAACCAACGCCTAATAGACACAGTGTTAGACCAGTAGAAACAAAGAAGCTATTTTTGCTACGGATGTGTATAAGTCTCAACAAATCGAACGCTCCCAGTAGCAACACCATGTAGAGGGTAAAGACCAGCCACCCCGTGCCGATTTCGTGCACAGTGTGAGCATACGAGTCGGGCAAGTCCACATTACGAAAGAGAAAA
Source organism: Tannerellaceae bacterium (assembly GCA_036654795.1). Lineage (GTDB taxonomy): Bacteria > Bacteroidota > Bacteroidia > Bacteroidales > Tannerellaceae > JAVVRI01. The sequence continues at coordinate 4,252 of JAVVRI010000147.1, read as the reverse complement.
CTGCTGAAAAAAGATACTGCGCACATCCAATAAAGGACACCAAGCAACACCTTAACCCCAGTAGATTGTGCGACCAACGCTTGCCGTGCACGACGGAAAATATATATATTTCCAATAAGGTAAAGACATAACAAAACGATAAAGAACGTAGGCATCTCGTCTATTTTTTTGCAAAGATAGCGAACCGTCCCCGATTCTGCAAATGTGTAGTGAAATAAGACTATTCGTAATTATTATCACCCTATTATATTTATTTAAAAGAGAATACACGCTGTCGGTTGTGAAATATGTTACATTTGCAACATTCAATCAGATAATTCCGACTAATTCGTAGACATATAAACCTATTTGTAATGAAAGAAAGATTCTACACTTTGTTATTTGTGTTTTTTTGTGTTCTACCCGTGTACGCACAGACCAACAACACCGCCTTATTTACACTGAAAGGACAGGTTGTCGATTCGCTAACCAACGAAACTGTACCTTACGCAACAATCACGATCACCCGAACTGCAGCACCGCAAAAACCCATCAAACTCCTAGCTTGCGACACGGACGGGAAGTTCGAAACCTCACTAAAAGAGGCAGGAAAATACACAATGACCTTGCAGTCCATCGGCAAACGCGCCTCGCATCGCTCCTTTACGCTGACAGCCGGAAAGCCACTGACCAACCTCGGGAAAGTCTACATGACCGAAGACAACCAACGCCTCGGAGAAGTGACTGTCACTGCCCAGAAACCCCTCGTAAAAGTAGAGATAGACAAACTGACCTACAGCCTGGAGGACGACCCCGAAGCACAGACCAGCACAACACTGGACATGCTCCGTAAAGTGCCCATGATCACCGTCGATGGCGATGACAAAATACAGCTTAAAGGTTCTACCAACTTCAAAATATACATGAATGGTAAACCCTCCAACTTGTTAAGCAATAACCCTTCCGATGTACTGAAAAGCATGCCGGCAAACTCAGTGAAAAGCATCGAAGTCATCACTGACCCGGGTGCCAAGTATGATGCCGAAGGGATTGGAGGCATCATCAACATCATCACCACTCGCAATGCCTTGCAAGGATATACCGGGACATTGCGCGCTTCGGCTAGTACTACGGGACGCGTTGGCGGAGGAGGCTATGCGTCTGCCAAAATAGGAAAAGTAGGCCTCACGGCAAACTACAACTACAACCACGAGAACAGTCCATGGAACGACTCTTATTCAATCCGCGAAGATTTGGCTAACGACAACCAGCACTACCTCAACCAGTATGGGCGAAGCAAACACTCCGGCCCCTTCCAGTTCGGATCGTTGGAGGGTAGTTACGAAATCGACTCACTAAACCTACTGAGTGTAGGTGCAAACCTTTTCAACGGGAAAATGACTAACCGCTCGGAATACGACGTGGAGATGCTAAGTAAAGCCGGCAATCCGGTCTATCAATATAACCGTAACAGCAAAAATACCGGAACCTTCGGCTCTACCGACATCAATGTAGACTACCAGCACTCCACGCACAAGAAAGACGAGATGCTGACCTTCTCCTATCGTTTCAGTAATTCGCCCGACGACAGTAAGAGCTACACCGACATATTCAATGTGATCAATTACCAGCCCCGCCTAGGCTATCCTCAGCAAAACGTTAACACCGCCTCAACCAAGGAACATACCGCCCAACTAGACTACACGACGCCAACCTGGAAAGATCAGACGCTAGAAGTGGGTGGCAAATACATCTTCCGCCAGAGCAACAGTGAAACGGTGCGTACACTCATGGACTCTACTACAGGAGAATGGAAGGATATCAGTTCAAGCGACAGCCATTTCAAACATTCGCAACACATCTATTCCGCTTACCTGGGTTACGCCGTAAAAGTAAACAAATTCGGCTTTAAGGCAGGAGTACGTGCAGAAGGAACCTCGTTGGCCGTCAAATTCCTAAAACTTCCGGAGCAGAACTTTAGCACGGACTATTTCGACGTAGTGCCGAGTGCCACCCTGTCTTATCAACTCAACATGACGCAACAGTTCCGTTTGGGATACAACATGCGCATCCAGCGTCCGGGCATCTGGTATCTGAATCCCTATATCAACAACTCCGACCCGCTTAACATCTCATTCGGCAATCCGAACCTCGACTCAGAGAAGAGCAACAGCATAAATTTGAATTACAGCATGTTTGCGCAAAAGTTCAGCATCAACGCCAACCTCGTCCATACGTTTGTAAACAACTCCATCGAGAGTTATACGATAATTGATCCGGCAAAGCCCGGCATCTCGCAAACCACTTACGGCAACATTGGGAAAAAGCAACGGAGCATGCTGTTCCTCTATGGCAGTTGGAACCCAATCCCTCTTTTCCGTATCTACTTGAACGGTGGATTGGATTATACCGACTTAAAAAGTAAGAATAACAACCTGGCAAATAGCGGCCTTAGCGGACGGATCTTTGCCGGCTCTCAAATCAACCTGCCACTCAACTTCCGCATCGACCTGAACGGAGGATACTACTCGCCGCAGATAGAGCTACAAGGCAAGCGCTCACCCTTCTACTTCATTGGTTTAGGGGTAAATAAAGACTTCTTGAAAAAGAAACTGACCGTCAGCCTCTCCTGCCAAAACCCCTTCTGGAAGACAATGAAGATGGAAAACACATCCAGCGACCCCACGTTCAACATGACAAGCGCAAACTACCGCACCATGCGCGACTTCCGCCTCAGCGTCTCCTATCGCTTCGGCACGCTCAAGGACGCCATCAAAAAGGTAAAACGAGGCATTAGTAACGACGACATGAAAAGCGGGAACAACAGCGGTGGTCAGGAAAGCGGAAGTTAATAATAAATACATACGGCTTAATTACATTTTTACTTTAAATATACTATATTTGTCTCAGCTTAATGAGATAGATGTATGGACCATAGGGACATGTTGACGGCATACCTGATAATATTTAAATAGAAATGACACTTTGTGAAGTAAAAACAAACCAACTGTTCGAATGCAAAGATGCTTTTGATTATGCCAAGACAGAGATTCTTTTTATTGAATCCGTCCGGGAGATGTTCGAATGGAACAGAGAGCACTCTGTTATCTTCCGTTCTATCGCAGAGCAATACGGCTTTACGGTAGAAGACATTCGAACAGAAAAGGACATTCTGCGTATTCCGGCTCTGTTTGTTACCGCCTTTAAGGAGCGAAAACTGCTCAACCTGCCCGAATCGGAGATTGTCAAAACCTTCACCTCCTCCGGTACCACAGGCTCCAAGAGCCAGATCAATTGGGATCAAACTTCAATGGAGCGCCAAAGGCACATGCGCGACTATATCGTTCAAAGTTATGGTTTGGCAGCCCCCGAACAGTTAGTTAACAACCTGATCTTTTCCTATGCGCCCGAAGTATCTGCCGGACGCGGAGCGGCACATGCACACAGCTCCTACGCACGCTATGCCAAAGAGAACGAAACTTTTTTCGCCATTGGCAAAGACAAATATGGCGAAGCCGAGTTTCGCTTGGAAGAGGGCATTGATGCACTAAGGCGCTTTGCCGATTCCGGCTTGCCGCTACGCATCACCGGCTTCCCCGCCTTTGGTTATATGACACTGACCGAACTGGACAAGCGAGGGCTGCACTATCACTTTCCTAGTGAAAGCGTGCTCTTCTCAGGCGGAGGATGGAAAAATTATACCGGCAAAACAATCCCGTTCGATGAATATGCCGATTTAGTAAAACGCGTACTGGGCATCGAGCGAGACCGGATACGGGACGTATTCGGGATGGTGGAACACGGCGTGCCATACATGACCTGCGAATGCGGACATTTCCATGTGCCCATCTACTCCCGCGTATGCGCCGTCTCTCCATACACAATGGAGGTTCTGGACGATTCTGAGTCGGGGCTATTAAAGCTCATCACACCTTATATACGAAGTACACCTGCCCTCTCCATCCTAAGCACCGACATTGGTTATGTGGAGTCAAACTGTCCGTGTGGCCGACCTGGCAAATACATTGTGCTGCAAGGACGCGGAGGCGTCAAGAAGTATGCTGGTTGCGGAATATCCGCCGCCCAATTAATGAACCGATAAATAACAAATGAGAAAACAATGCTAAACTGGTATTTTTTTGGTGAAGAGGTTCAAAGTAAAGCGATCACCGTCGATTTGATTCAAAAGGTAATGACCAAGGCACACCAGCAGACAGCCGCCATCCGCCAAGTGCCGATCTTATATATATTAGATGTACTAGACCGAGTTGGT
>JAVVRI010000146.1:0-6825 GCA_036654795.1 Tannerellaceae bacterium | reverse complement strand
TTGTTGCGCCATTTTTTCTGTTTCGCTACGGAAAACCGAGCTATCTACAACCGATCCGTCGTACAGATCGCGTATGCGTCCCAAGCCGGCATTGATATGTTCGATGGTGTCAATCTGTGAACTGATACCCTTCAGCTGTATTTCGTAAATCGTATTCAGCCCGGAGATGTTTCGGTTGAGCGTTTCCATCTGCTGTACATATCCGCGTGAATGCTCGTTGATGCCGTCCGAGTTGTCCGTAATGCACTTATAAGAGGTAAGCAACGTGTCCGACACGTCGGTTAGCGAGTTCGTAACCTGACTAAAGCGTTGCATATTGTCGGACATGCCGGAAAGCTGATCCAGATACTTCTGGCTGGCTTCGGTCAATTCGGCCATTTTTGAGATCTGCTCGGCAGCACCGCTCAGTTTCTTGATGCTGTCAGAAAGATTCTTCGTGTCCTCTTCAGTGACATCCAGTTGGCCGGCAAAGTTCAGTCCACCCAAATTGCCGCCACCCATATTACCACTGGAGTTTCCACTCGTATTTCCGCCCATATTTCCACCAAAATTCGCTTGATGAGCAGCTCCGTGCGTCATGGTGATTCCACCAACAGAAACGCTACTCTCTTCGTCCTCCTCATTCGCCACGCCTCCAACAGATGATCCGCCAAAATCAGGACGGTCCATTGGGTTCTTCGACTTCAGTACCGGAAAGACATCTTCCCAATGATACTCCTCGCCTGGTCGTTCGAAAGCTGAGACAAAGAATACCAATGCCTCTGTAATCATAGCCACAAACAGAATCTGATTAGCATACGGCAAGTGCAGCAACTTGAACATAGCTCCAAGAATTACAATGGAAGCACCCCAGCTGTAACTAAAGTTCAATATGCGCTTTCCCCTTTCACTGGAGAGGAACATCTCTATTCTATTCTTGTATCTTTTATATTTTCCCATTTTAATTTAAAGTCTTTATCTTGTCTGTATTCTGTTCGTTTCTGGTCACTTTTTCTTATTCTTGGTACGTGAGAAGCCAATCTGCGTACGGGCACAACGGAAACCGATGTACGAACGCGTCTCGTTCTGATATTCAAATGTACGCATATCCGAACGGATAAATTGGAGCACGTCCTTCCACGAACCGCCACGTACCACCTTCTTCTTCATCGCATACGGATCTTCCTTGGCTGCGTTGTATCGCAAGTCAGGATTCATGTCGCTCATCTGGCTCGGACCGGACTCAGAATAGATTGTCGAAGTCCACTCTGCCACGTTGCCGGCCATATCGTAAAGACCGAACTCGTTCGGTGCAAAAGAGCCGACGCGAGCACTAATCAGATGACCGTCCTCCGTATAATTTCCCTTACCCGGCTTGAAGTTGCCGAGAAAGCAGCCGTTGGCGCTCTGCACACCATCTGTAGCCCAAGGGAATTTCTTTTCATTTTTGCCAGTACGTGCTGCGTATTCCCATTCGCCTTCAGTAGGCAAGCGGAAAGGCTCGATAGCCTGACCGGAAGGAAGGCTCATCGACTCTTTGTATAAGTTGGTGCGCCATACACAGAAAGCAGTAGCCTGCTCCCACGAGACGCCTACCACAGGATAATCGTTATAGCCCGGATGAGTAAAATACATCCGCATATAGGGTTCGTTATAGGCATTATTGAAGTCGTTCACCCAACAAGTTTCGTCGGGATATATATTCACGATGCGTGTATATAAGAAATCGGCATAACTACCCAGCGGACGGGTAATCGTTTCGTTGATGATACGCCCTTCTTCATCTATATAAGCGGTATCCTTGGAGATCATGACGACTTCGCTTGGATTTACCTTTAAATCTGTATTGCGATTGCGGCCGGCCGGATCGAGGTTATTCTTCCGTTGGGCGGCAGCAGTAAAGTCGTACCACTCGTAGCGGTAGTTCATCTGCTTTTCGTCCAGACGCTTTTCTCCGGTAATGGGATGTACGTAGTATACGCTTTCGATAGCACGTATCTCATCTTCGTTCGCACGTTTCCAAGGGATAGGACGCGTCCAATCCAAGTGAGGCGTAACGGGCTCGCCATAGCGATCTTCTGTTATCTTGAAAAGGTCATTACCACCGTAAGCAGGGTCGGCCAAACGTTCGCGGATGATAGAATCGCGCACCCAATAGACGAACTGACGATATTTGGCATTCGTCACCTCCGTTTCGTCCATCCAAAAGGCATCAAAAGAGACCCCTTTCGTTTCAGGTATCATCCCCCACAAAGAATCTTTGTCCGATGGCCCCATTTCGAAAGCACCTCTTTTAATAAGAGACATGCCGTAAGGTGAAGGTTCGTTGAATGCCACCGTCCTCACCCCCGTCACTTCTCCACCGCCACCACCAATCAACGATTTGCCGCAGGAGGTGAACAATACTAATGCTACAAGTAGTAATATTACTTTTTTCATATACTATAATATACGTACACTTTTATGTTTATACTTTCCAGTCTTCGTTTTATTCAATTTCAATTTGTATCGTACCATCAACTCGTGGCTTCCACTGCTTCCTTTGAGGATGGCCGTGGTTGGAAGGTCGTAGGCATATCCAACCTGTACATTGCCAAACGTAGCTCCCAACAGCACAATCACCGATTCGTTTATGCGCCAGGACAAGCCTCCGTTAAACATTTTATTATACACCATCCGTGCCGTAATGTCCGTCTGAAAACTCTGCATATCTGTCTTCAGGAAAACGGACGGCTGTAATTCAAACAACGGGTTCTTTAATTGAATATTGTATCCGCCGGTCAAATTATAAGCCCGACCGATAAATGAAGTTATGTTTTCCTCCAATGCAATCTCCGGCTCCGTCATGTGGGTGGCGGCAAGGCCGAGATAAAAATGTTTGTGAGTGTAGTAAATGCCGGCATTGATGTCCAACGCCATGGCCTGCACCTGAGTAGTGGGGATGCCTTCGTCTGCTTGAGAATGGAACTCGGATTCCACTTTCTTCACCTTCGTTCCGTCGAAAGATTGATTGACGACACCGATTTGCAAACCGATGCTCAGCGTACCTCCCAGCAGTTTCTGTTTGTAGGCGTATTGGGCGGCAACGTGCGTATTCTGGAACAGTCCGATCCCCTCGGTAAAGAGCACCAACCCGATTCCATGGTTCGTCTTACCCAGTTTGACGGGCATATCCCCGGTAACAAAAAAAGATTTAGGCGCTCCGTGTATCCCGATCCATTGCTGACGGTGGAGGGCAAAGAGGTTCAAGTCCCCCGTCGTACCGGCATAGCCCGGATTATAATAGCCCATCGCCATAAAATATTGGCTTAACTGCGCATCGTATTGCGCCCGTGCGACAGTCGCACAAGTAACCAAAGCTATTACTAATAGGAGAATTCTCTTCATACTTTATTCGTCTGGAAACTACAACATCTATTATAACTACAAAAAGAGCAAGAAATTGTATTTTCCACTAAAAAAAGCAAACGAGGTAGGGAGCCAATAAAGCCCACTACCTCGTTTCTATTTTACTACCGAACAACGGATTCGTTATACATTAATACTCTTCTTCGTTAAAAAAGAAGTCTTCTTTACTTGGATAGTCCGGCCAAATGTCTTCCATACATTCGTAGATTTCACCCTCATCCTCCATTTCCTGCAAATTTTCAATCACTTCCAGTGGTGCACCGGAGCGTTGTGCGTAATCAATCAATTCGTCCTTGGTTGCAGGCCAAGGTGCGTCTTCAAGCTTTGAAGCCAACTCTAATGTCCAATACATAGCTATCAAGTATTATTAACCATCCTCCAAAAGAGAATGGTTAGGTTCTCATATTTTCCGCAAAAATAGAACAATATTTCTTAGATGCAAGTATAATCCCAAATAATTTCGTCACCAATTTCATTTAAGCACTCCTTGCGAGCTAAAACAAACAAATAATCAGACAATCGGTTGATAAATACCAGTACCGGCTCTTCTACCGGGTTAGTTTCGGCCAGACGGTAAATCTGACGTTCAGCCCGTCGGCAAACGGTGCGGCATACATGAGCAAGCGATGCAGAACGACATCCTCCGGGCAAAACGAAATTCTTCATTTTGGGCAGCTTACTGTCCAAACGGTCTATTTCCTGCTCTATACGGGTGATGCTTTCGGGAGTGACCCTACTTTCAATTTTCAATTCGGTGTTGTCCTGGTCTGTGGCCAGGTAGGAACCGATCGTAAACAATTTATGTTGTACAAACAGTAGGAAGTCCATATCCTCCTGATTGCTGAGTGCAGTCATTAATAAACCGATAAATGAGTTTAGCTCATCTATCGTGCCATAACTCTCAATGCGCTGATGCGCCTTAGATACTCGTTCGCCGCCTACCAGCGAGGTGGTACCTTTGTCGCCGGTACCGGTGTAAATAACGCTCTTTTTCATATCTTTTTCTAAATATACGCTTTATAATCGCGCTTGTGTAACTTACTGTTAAAGAATACCAGCCCCATGTCATAGAGGTCTACCGTAACCGTCACCTCCGGACGTCCACAAATCTGCTTCCAGAATGTGCGCATACGGGCTGTCGACTTGATGCCTTCAAAAATGAACACGCTGTCCTTGTGCACCTGCTTTACGCATTCATTAAACAACCATTCGTTGTCGGTGGCGTTGCTTGGGGTATTAAAAAAAACAAAATCCAATCGAGGAAGGTCATTCAACGCTTGAGGCAACAGCTCTTCGTATGCACCTACTCGCAAATCAATCGGATTGCGTGATGCCTCGCCATACACCTGCCGAGCTACCCCCGCCACCTCCAACTGAGGCTCAAGGACGAGGCAACGCAGGGGAACGACATAACTAGTCATATAGAGCGTAGACAGCCCCATGCCAGACCCCAATTGCAGAATGTTTTGCGATTTGAAATAGTTGGTCAGCCTGAAAAGCAACGCCCCATGCCTAGGCTGAATGGCTTTGCGGGCAACAACTTCGCCTACTGTCAGACGGCGAACCTTTCCTTTCTTCCTATCGACCAGACAAGACACCGGCTCCGTTCGAAACAACAGTTTCTTTCTCAGCAACTCGATGTCATACAGACTGTAATAGGAGCACTTCTCCTCTATCACCTTCGTGATCAAATTGTACACAAAAGGAGAATGCACCCCATAACCTTTGCGGTAACGAAGCCTGCGATAAAGAAGCATTCCCTCCCGCAACGTATTGCTCTTTGATATTATTTGCATTTCGTTTGCTATTACAACACAAAGATACGCTTTATTTACCGAAAAATCAGGACAAACGCATCAAAAAGGATTAAGCCAACGCCGGATACAAATCCATCCGCTAAAGAAGGCGTTTAACCTTTTCCGGCGACAGGGCTAGTCTTTGGGCAATCTGATCTACTGATATTCCCATTTGCGTAAGCAAACGAATCATCTCTTGAAACATTTTATCTTTCTGTTCCAATTCATGCTTGCTTTGCTCTAGTTCCTGCTCTTTCTGCTCAATTACCTGTTTGCTTTGCTCAATTATCTGCTCTTTTTGTTCAATCACTTGTCGTTGCTTTTCTAGTTCCTGCTCTTTTAGCATGAGGTCGGTGTCGCGTTTTTCTATTTCAGAGAGGATTTCGTCTTCTATTTCCATGGAGCGGCGCACGTCGGGGGTGGCGCTGGCACGAAAGAGGCGATTGATGAGTTGCATTTCGTCTCCGGTAAAAAGGGTTTCGTCTATTTCCAGCAGATGTTCATCGGGCGTGCGATAGTCCTGATCGAACACGTTAAGCAGACGTTCCAAATGGTTGCGGGTACGGCCTTGCAGATAAGGAATCTGTACAATGATGCTATCGTGCGTCAAGCTCTCGATAAAGGGATCGCGCTGCTCAATCACCCGATCGTCGTAATCCAAATAACGGCGACGAACATAGACAACCGGTTCCCGCAGATCACCGAGTATATGGCCAAGGATGTAGATAGAGATGATTGGCAAACCAAACCTATCGTCACTTCCCTTACGCATATTGCTTTTACTGAGGTATTGCGTACCCAGATACTGGCGGAAACGGAGCGTCTCGGTGGGCAGCCACGTTTTCTGTAGTTCGATCAGCACAAGATGTTCCGTGCCATCCTTGTCGCGTATCCTAGCAGAAAAGTCCATGCGAAACAGAGAGATACGACTTTCTTGTATGGAAGTGTACTCTTGCTGTGCCATTTGCAATTCAACAATTTCTTTCTTCAATAGGGCGGACAGTAGCAGTTTGGCTACTTTATCGTCTTCCATCATAAACTTGAAGACGGTGTCGTAAATTGGGTTGGCAATAAGTGTCATTCGCTTATCTGTTTAAATCTGTTGCCAAAGATACAAATTTCGGGCGCAACGACATCAATGGACGCTTGTTTTTTTTCCTTCGTCTATGACATATCTGTCATGTGTTACATTCTACTCGTCCCTCGTTTTGCCTTATTCGCCCGCCTTTTGATATAAAAGTACAGAACCAACAAACTATATATAAGTAATATGCACACGAGGAAGGCTAAAGGCTTACATCCTCAAGTTTCGGAACCTGGAGTGACCTTAAAATAGAAATATCCGAATCTCCTTTCACAGATATAACATCATGACTAACTGCTGATTACGGTGAAACGTGTAATAAGGAGGTACAGCAGATATAGGTAATGACTCCTTTGTCAGGACATATTTAAAAGATAACATAGGTGATTCGCTTAAAGAACATAGGTGATTCATATGATTCACATAGGTGATTTATATGAATCATCCGCATGACACGCCTAACTTCTAACGCCTCTCTGGATACACTCGGACAACCGCTAATAGACGACTGAAAGAACTTTTTAGACCAGCATAAATTGTGTAATATTGGCTTTAAGC
>JAVVRI010000145.1:0-7118 GCA_036654795.1 Tannerellaceae bacterium | reverse complement strand
TTTGAATAAGGAGGTGCTCGTGAAAGCACCTCCTTGTTTCACGTTTCACCGTAATATGCAGTCCGTTAAGATGTTATGCGTGTGAAAGGAGATTCAGATATTTCTATTTTAAGGTCACTACAGGAAAGTATGAGTGCTTTTAGAGACTCAACTAGTCCTGAAAGAGTAGATAAAAGCTGAGATACAGAAGCTTTCAAAGCCTTTTTTATTTCTTTTTGCACTCCTTTAGGTTACTTCCGAAACTTGAGGAACTTATAACTCCGTATATCTCTTCTTTCCCTTTAAATAGAAGGCCACGATAAGGCTTTGGTGCATCAGTTCCGGAATGGGTCTGAGCGTGGTTTTCTTTAGATTCTCCCGGCGGATAGGTGCGTAGGAGGGTTTCCATAGAAAGAACTCTTTACGGGCTTGATAGACGGCACGGGCATTCCTCACGTGTCCGCTCAGGAAAAACTTGGTGGCAGCAATATAATCGAGCCAGAAGCGCGCGCGCATCACGGGGCGTAAGTCCTCCTCCGGTAGGTTTTTATAGAGCATTAATAGGTTGTTTCGAAAGTTTAGGAAGGTCTTTCGTGGACTCTCTGTGCTGAGTGTAGCGCCTCCCACGTGATAGACGACCGATTGCGGCGTACAAACCAACCGATACCCCCGCGAGCGAAGCCTCCAACACAGATCCACTTCCTCTTGATGGGCGAAGAAACGCGCATCCAATCCGCCTGCCTCTTTATAAATAGCCGTACGCACGAACAGACAGGCTCCTGTTGCCCAGAGTATGTCGGTTTGCGTGTCGTACTGTCCCTTATCTTCTTCAATGACATGAAGCACGCGCCCACGACAGAATGGGTAGCCGTAACGATCCATATACCCACCCGCCGCTCCGGCATATTCGAACGAGGTGGGGTTACGTTGTGCGCGTATCTTAGGTTGTGCGCAAGCTATGTTGAGGTCGGCTTGCATCGCAGCCAGAGGAGCATCCAGCCATCCTGCCGTCACCTCCACATCGCTGTTAAGCAAAACGGTATATTCGGCGTCTACCTCTTTTAGTGCTTGATTGTATCCTTCGGCAAAGCCGTGGTTTTTGTCCAACACAATGAGGCGCACGCTGGGGAAACGGTGACGCAGCATTTCTAACGACTGGTCGGTGGAGCCATTATCGGCCACTACTACTTCCGCCCGGTTGGTTGGTGTGTGCGCAATTACGGAAGGCAGGAACTGTTCCATTAACTGGCATCCGTTCCAGTTTAGGATCACTACGGCTACTTGCGGTGCAATCAATTCTTTATTTTTTATCATTTGTTCCTTCTTCGTTATTTTGTTTCTTTTTATATTTCCACCTTTTGTGCGTCCAGAGCCAATAGGATGGGTTACGCAGGATGGTTTCTTCCATCAGGCGGGTATATTGTTCTGTAATCCAAAATTCAGGGGTTAATCTGGGTGTTTTGGTTATTATTTTTGCATCCACGGTATAATACCCACGCTTAACCTGTCGGGTATCCATATACACGACAGGCAAATCCAACTTTTGTGCGATCCGTTCGGGGCCGTTCAGTATGGACGTCTCCTGATTTAGGAACGTAGTCCAGTAGTGCAGGTTGGCAGGGCTGGGCGTCTGGTCTGCCAGAAAAACGACTACGGCAGGCGTTTTTTCTTGTTTTAGGCGGATGATGTCGCGTATGGTGTCGTTTTTCTTTACTCCCCGTGCGCCGAAGCGGGTACGGAGGTATATGAATAGTTGGTCGAAGGCTTTATTGTTTAGCGGGCGGTATATCTGATAAAGGTGAGCCTCTTTGAAGCGTAGGTTTGAAGAGGTAAACCATTCCCAGTTCCCATAATGCCCCATAACGAGCAGGCAGCAGGTATGGCCTTCGGCTATCAGTTGGTCTATCACTTCCGGATTACGCAGGTTGGCACGTCGGTGCACCTCTTCAAGCGAGATGTGCGCCAGCTTGATTGTTTCCATGATGTAGTCTGCAAAATGATGATAAAAGGCACGCTCCATCCGGCGCAGCTCATGATCGGACTTCATTGGAAAGGAATCTTTCATGCCACGGCGCACCACACTGATGCGGTATCGTGCTACCTTATATATAAGTACATATAGTATGTCCGCAAACAGATAGAGCACCCTCATCGGTAGCCAGGCATGTGTTTTAATCCAGCTGTAAAGTATAATGTATTGTATCTTAGTCCACATTTTATCCGTATTAATATGAATAAAAGAAACGTTGTTTCTAGGTTATCGGTCGATGGTCAGCGCGTCTTTCGCCTCATTGAAGGTACCTAATTTGATTCGGCAGCAGGTGTTGGCCAAGGCTGGATTGTAAGGTGCTTCTACCTTGATGTAATTCTCGGTAAAGCCGTGCATCAAGCCATCTTTATGGCTATGCTCAAAGAGGACGTCGGCCTGTTGCCCGATATGTGCTGAGTAGAAAGCATGCAACTTTTTGTCGGAAATATCAAGCAGCTGTTGGCTGCGAAGGTGCTTCGTGCGTGGATCTACTGCATGGTCAATCTTCAGTGCTTGTGTGCCCGGACGTTCGGAGTAACTGAATACGTGCAATTGCGAAATGTCGAGGCTGTCAATGAAACTGCGGGCTTCTTCGAACAGTTCGTCTGTCTCCCCTCGCGTACCTACTATTACGTCTACGCCAATAAAAGCATGCGGCATCACCTGTTTTACCTTCTCAATCTTATGGCGAAAAAGGGCGGTGTCATATCGTCGGCGCATTAGTTTCAGCACTTCGTCGCTTCCACTTTGTAGCGGGATGTGGAAGTGGGGGGCAAATCGGCGGCTACCGGCTACAAAGTCGATGGCCTCGTCTGTAATCAGATTGGGTTCGATGGAGGAGATGCGATAACGTAAGATGCCTTCTACCTCGTCCAGAGCACGGATCAATTCGATAAAGCTTTCGCCGGTGCTCTTGCCAAAGTCTCCAATATTGACACCGGTTAATACGATCTCCTTCCCCCCGTTTCTAGCTACTGTCTCAGCTTGTTCCACCATGCTGGCAATTGTGCCGTTGCGGCTTCTTCCGCGGGCAAAGGGGATGGTGCAGTAAGAACAGAAGTAATCACACCCATCTTGCACTTTGAGGAAGTGGCGTGTACGGTCGTCGGCTGAGCAGGAAGGAGCAAAGGTACGAATATCTTTCGTCTCAGAGGCAACGATAGCGCCTCCGTTTTCTTTTTTATTTAAATTGTTAAGATACTGAAGGATATCCAGCTTCTGCTCAGCGCCAAGTACAAGGTCTACTCCTTCTATATGTGATACCTCTTCCGGTTTGAGCTGTGCGTAACATCCGGTTACGACGATAAAAGCGCCCGGGTGTTGTTTGCTGATGCGGCGGATGGCCTGTCGGCATTTTTTGTCTGCCAGTTCTGTTACAGAGCAGGTGTTTATCACACAAATGTCGGCTTTCTCTCCGCTGCGTGCTTTGCGTATTCCCTCATCGGCAAGTACTTTCCCGATGGTGGAAGTTTCGGCAAAATTAAGTTTACACCCCAAGGTGTAATAAGCTGCTATCTTATTTTGGAAAACAGTATTGTCTATCATTTAACGTTTTATTTATACGACAAAGTTAGACAAAAGGGCGAAGTTAGCCTTCTGTTTAGTTGTATATCTGCACTTTTAGCTCTATTTTTGCACAAATTTCACGAATGTGTGCTATGATTAAAGAGAATTTTATTAAGATCTACGAAGATAGTTTCCGTGAGCATTGGGAATTGCCAGCGCTGTCGGACTACAGTAAAGGTACTTGTTTTACCTTTGGAGATGTGGCAAATCGGATTGCCCGGATTCATCTCATGTTTGAAGAGTGTCAAATCCGTCGTGGTGACAAGATAGCCTTGATTGGAAAGGACAATGCGCATTGGTGTATGGTTTATATGGCTGCCATCACCTATGGGGCTATTATCGTACCCATCTTGCAGGACTTCAATCCCAATGACGTACATCATATTATCAATCATTCCGAATCCGTATTTCTTTTTGTGAGTGATCGCATCTGGGACTCATTGGAGGAGGATAGGATAGAGGAGATACGAGGTGTCTTTTCTCTGACTGACTTTCGTTGCCTGCATCAACGCGATGGTGAGAGCATCCAGAAGTTACTCCTAGCGATGGATGATAAAATGGAGAAAAGGTATCCAAACGGCTTTCACCGGGAGGATATTAAGTATGCGGATCTGGATAACGATAAGGTCATGCTCCTTAACTACACCTCTGGTACGACCGGCTTTAGTAAAGGTGTTATGCTTACGGGTAATAATTTGGCCGGAAATGTTGTATATGCAAAAACGCTGAATTTGTTGTTTCGTGGTGATCGTGAACTGTGCTTCCTCCCATTGGCGCATGCCTATAGTTGTGCCTTCAACTTCTTGGTGCCGATGGCTGTTGGGGCGCATGTCTATCTGTTGGGCAAGGTGCCTTCTCCTAAAATATTACTCAAGGCTTTCGAGGAGGTAAAGCCAAACCTGATTCTGACCGTACCGCTCATTCTGGAAAAGATCTATAAAAAGATGATCCTGCCGCAGCTTGAGAAGACTACTCTGAAACTGGCACTCAACATTCCGTTATTAGATTCGCGCATCTATGCTCAAATCCGAAAGCACCTGATCGACTCGATGGGAGGGCGCTTCCGTGAAATCATTGTGGGTGGTGCGGCCATGAATCAGGAGGTGACGGATTTTCTATATAAGATAAAGTATCCATTTACCATTGGCTACGGTATGACGGAATGTGGTCCGTTGGTCAGTTACGACCACAACGATGAATATGTGCCCGGCTCATGCGGACAGATACTGAAAGGAATTATGGAAGTTCGCATTGATTCCGATGATCCTTATAATAAGGTAGGCGAGATTCAGGTGCGTGGCGAGAATGTGATGAAAGGATATTATAAGAACGAAGAAGCTACCGCTAATGTCTTTACTGAGGATGGCTGGCTTCGCACCGGCGACTTGGGCACGATCGATCACAACAATCGTATATATATACGTGGCCGTTGCAAAACCATGATTTTGGGTGCAAGCGGACAGAACATTTTCCCCGAAGAGATCGAATCCAAGTTAGACAATTTGCCTTTTATCATGGAAAGTCTGATTGTTGAAAGGAACGGCAAACTGATTGGTCTGGTTTATCCTGATTATGACACAGTGGACGGTACCGGCGTCTCGCATACCGACCTCCCCGTCATTATGCAACAGAATTGTGTGGAGTTAAATAAGCTGTTGGCACCCTATGAGCAAGTGTCCGAATTGCAACTTTATCCGATGGAATTTGAGAAGACACCTAAAAAGAGTATAAAACGTTATTTATACAATAAATTCTAATTCTTGATGTGTGCTGGTTATCAGATTGTTAAGAAATAATGAAAAAATATTTACAAAAAAAGTTCGTTATGTTGTACAACATGCAAAATTAATCCATACATTTGCATCGTTTTACAACAAGAAGATATTATAGACCGTTTAAATTAAAGACAAAATGAAAAAGTTAGTTGCATTTGCTGCTGTTATCGCAGCTGTTTCATTCGCATCATGTGGTAGCAAATCAGCAGAATCTACTGAAGTTGCTGAAAACGAAGTAGCCGTAGAAGAAGTAGCACCCGCTGCTGAAGTTGCTCCTGCTGAAGTTGCTCCTGCTGACTCAGCTGCTGTAGAAGCTGTACCTGCTGAATAATATTCAGTAATCAGTTTAAAGGACAGTCTGTATGTTTAAAACATACAGACTTTTTTTTGTTTATAAACGTCACTACTTATTTAGGAAGATTATGAAACTAAGCTTATTCCTGCTATTCACATCCCTTTTCCTGGGACAACAACTGTCAGCACAAAGCGTTGCAGACACCACTTTGCTGTTGCAAAATATAAATATTCAAGGACAACGATTTGCCGGACTGAGTGGCAGATCCATCAAACGCCTCCAAGTGGAAGGTAACCTAAGCAGCCTGACCAGTACAACAGCCGAAGCACTCCGGCAACTACCATCCGTAATAACCGATATCGAGGGCGGGCTTACCTTTCGTGGATCAAACAAACCGGGATTTTTTATTAACGGAGTGCCTTATGGCTTATTAGAAGAATATAGCGGCGACGTGCTGATTCAGCTGCCTGCCCTCTTTTTTAACCGGATTGCCATGACCTCAGTGCCCCCATTGTCGTTAGTACCCGATGGAGACGCCGGGGTGCTCAATCTCTCCTCCACCACTTTCGGCACCACCGATTCGCCTTTGCAAGTAACGTTGGGGGGTGGGTTGCAGGAGCGATATAACGCAGGCGCCGTCCTCAACCTACATCCGGGCAAGTTCCACATAACCGCAAAATATAACTATCGTCACGAATACCGTGAGCGTAGTTTTCAAAAGACGACTACCGACAAGACCGGAACAGCAATGATGAATAACAACGCTTCGGCTCGTCCCAATGTACATCTGGCCGATTTGACCGTGGGTTACGACCTTTCACCCCGCGACCTTCTGACGGTGTACGGCCTTTACCATGTAATGGATTATAACCGTTACGGCGGCATCAACAACACGAAGCTCAAACCTTCGGGCGAGGTGGCAAACCGAATGTTGCGCCATCGCTACAACACCCAGAGCCAGGAGGCTTACGCCGCCGAAGCACGCTGGAACCACCGCTTCGCGCAACCGGGAGATCGGCTGGAGGTACTCTTCAACTACAACAACTTTGCTTACGACGAGGACAATCAGTATAAAAACGAAAAACCCGAAACGGGTAAGATCTTGGCTGAAGACAATCTGCATGTACATCAGAACAAGAATAACTATTATCTCTCCGCCAGTTATACTAAGCTGTTTGCCCATGCGTGGCGTTTGCAGGCAGGATATATCGGCCGGGTGCGTAACGAAGAGTATGTAGCCACAGCCAACAACCTCAAAGACGGCCAGTGGGTTCCGAATCCGAAAAAGAGCAATGACTATACCTTCGACCGTTATACGAATCTCCTCTTTGCTGGACTGGAGCGTCGCTTCGGCCTATTTACTGCTGAAGTCGGTTTGCAGGGCGAACATAGCCTGCAACGGGTAGTCGGGGTGGAGAGCAACCGCTTCCAGCTCTATCCCCAAGCACGTGTTTCGTATGATATGGCATCTGCC
>JAVVRI010000144.1:0-7122 GCA_036654795.1 Tannerellaceae bacterium | reverse complement strand
TACGGAAAAGAAAATAGTTGATCAGAAATCACACGTTTCACACGAACCAACAGAGCGACAAATAGATAGAGGTGTGAAACGTGGAATATTAATTCTAAAATCCGCAATAAATAAACTGACAATACCGCTGCTCATCCACCGGGAAAATCGGCTGACCCTTATATTACCCGCTTGTCTACGATCTTTTTTATCTTGCCAGTGATGGGGTTACGATCGAGGGCACCCAGCGGGATGAGTTTGACCACGAACTCCTTGATGAAGTTTACTTGCCTACCTATCTTTAGCTCAGGGACAAGTTCCTCTAACTCCTCTTTCAGTTTTGCTTCCACCGGGGCATGGCGCGCGGGGTCGTCACATTCAATTAGTAAATGGATGAGCATTTGGTTACCTATATCCTCTAATGTCAGTTGGAAGTTCAGGCTTAGCAGGTCGGAATGTACGTTTACGGCTTTCTCGAAGGTGTCGATTGATATGTAGGCACCTCCCAGCTTGAAATCTTCTCCAGCACGTCCTGCCAAGCGGAACAGCGGATTCGGATCGCCGCAGGGGCAAGGTTCGCTGAGCATCATTGCCATATCGCCAATTCGATAACGAACAATGGGCTGGAACTCACGCTTCAGATTGGTGATGATTACTTCGCCCGTCTCGCCTGCCGGTACGGGGCGCAGACTTTCCGTATCTACCAACTCTATTTTCTGGAAATCACTGGGCAGGTGATAGATGCCAAAGCCGCAATGCGGGCACTGATAGCCCATGATGCCGCAATCGACACTACTATAAGCCAGTGCTTTTACCTCCTGTACGCCCAAATGTTTGCGAATATGATTCTCTGCTTCACGGCTCAATTGCTCGCCGCCGTACGCAATCAGCCGCAGGCCTTCAAAGGTTTTCCCCTCTTTTTTTGCCAAGTCGGCCAGAAAGACAAATAGGGTGGGGAGGGAGACGATTACGGTTGGCTTGTATTGTTTACACATCCGGTAGATTTCTTCCGGCGCAATATTGGCCGAGATAGGAAGGTGTACCGCCTTGACTCGTTTAATTATTTCATGTACCCCAAGGAAGGATGGCCATAAATGGCCTGCCACAAAGAGGTTGGCTACGATGTCCTCTTCGCGGATACCCAGTAGCGCAAAGGCTTCGGCTTGTTTTGTGCAGAAGGCATCCCACTCCTCGTGGCTGAGCACGACCGTACGGGCAATGCCGGTAGAACCTCCGGTAGATGAGACGAATGCGTTACGAAGTGGAGCGGTAAACATACGATCGGTCGTTGGATAGGTGTTTTGAAACAGATCATTCCGTGAAAGCATTGGGACGTTTGCCCACTCCTCCTCCGTTTGAGGATCGGGTGTATGCGCGTATTTGTCGGCATAATAGGGGGTCTGTTTGGCTATTTGATAGATTGCCTTTGCCTGCTCTAATTGTTGTTCGTTGTTGAGATGTTTCATTGTTTTATAGAATATAACGGTGTTTTACTTGCGAGTCGAGACTTGTGATGTCTGCCAGTGATACGGAGATCAGCGGTACCGAGACCGATTTAGATAGGTTCTGATACTTAAAGTTGAACTCTGCACTTTGTGTGCAGAAGAAGTCAATTAATGATTGCCGGTAGCCTGCCGCGTCCATATCCGGATGCGCAGCGGTGTATATCGTAAAGTGGAAAGTTGCAATTCCCTCTACTTCTACCTCTTTTACGGTAAAAAGGCCTCCATAGCCATAGCTGGAAGGAAGAGACAGCAAGTGGTCGCTTATCGCATTAACCATCAGATTGGTTCCATAGAAGATGATTGCGTTTTTCGCTCTTCCGTGTACAAACATCATCTGTTCAGGCAGGTTGTTGAGCAGTTCGTCCGGTACCTCTCCGCGCAAGCTTTCTTTCGTCAGCAAGCCGCCTTCATCGCCTGTGTTATAACGAATAAGAGGGATAAACTGATCTTTGGTCACGATAATGTTGCCGTCAATAATCTCTAGATAGACTTGGGGAGAGACGGCCAAAATCATGGGGACTGTACATGTTTCGAATAGCTTCTCGGCAAGTTGTGGGTGATGGTGGAGGTATTTGCGCAGGGCGATAGTCTCTTTTGTTTCTGCACTGACATCACCGGTATCGGCACTGCCATAACCCGTCCAGAGCACAAAGGGCGAGTCTGTCGCATGACCGTAAGTGGAGCTGATATGTTCGCGAAAAGCCTCGCTGAAGTATTCGCCAACTACCGGGAAACTGACTGTTCCGGGTGCCAAATGTACGTCTGCCTGATTGAGCAAAGCGGTGAAGAGGGAAATATTGGATGGATTGGTAATAATCAGTAGCTGATCGAAAAGATCTTGATAGGACTTTATTACGTTTACTGCCGCCTTCAGGTCTAAGCCCGGTGTAGCCAGCATAAGGGGGTATTTGCCCGAAAGCGCGATGTTGCGGACGGCTGCCGCAATCTGCATGCCTCCTATCCACATACCAAAGGCCAGACTGACGATGACGAGCGTACGCCGCTTGTCCGTCCCGTAGTTATCGCGTAGTTGCGTTTCGATGGCTTGCATGTAGCCCGCTTCGTCTTGCGGACGTTTGGGCCAATAGACAGCGCCGGTCTTGCTGAAGCCTGAACTGGCTCCGATCAGGTGGAAGCTGTTGAGATCCTCGGCGCGGCATAGTTCGCGCATGGGATAGTTTAACAGATAGTTTTGTTTGGTCAACAAAGGGAGTTGCTCAAAATCGGATGGATTGAAAGCTTCCTGTTGAGCGGATTCGGCAATAAACTTACTGTAAGCCGGTATCCGCTCCATCATTTCGTGTAAAAGCGCGTGTGTATTCAGCATATCCTTTTTTTAGTTTGTGCGAGTTGTTTACGATTCCAATAATAGGCCAAGGCGGCGAACAGAAGTAATCCTGCTCCATTGATGGCCAGAGCAGTGTCTACTTCAAACAGTTTGGAGACCATACTTGCCCAGACATAGGCCAATGAGATAATGGCATACGAGCAGGATTCAAGGAGCGAGAAGAAACGCCCCCTATACGCCGGATCGACCGTCTGAAGAAAGTAAGTAACGACCTGTATGTTGATATAATTAGTGAAACATCCGTATAGAAAGACGGCCAGCAGCAGTACGCCATAGTGGTTGAAGGCTGACACCATCAGAAAGCAAAGCCCGATGATGGAGATGCCGATAGTTAATGCTTTGAGTGGCGTTTGTTGTTTTACCCGATTGGCCAGCCAGACGGCCATCAGGATGGCTCCTAGTGGAAGCATGGCGTCAGCAAAGCCATAGTGCATGGCGTCTAGCTTCATCTTGTCATCAACAAGAATAGGTATCATCACGACTAGTACCGGAAGAAACAGATTACAACCAATTGAAACAAACAGCACCATACGTATAATCGCTTGCGACTTTAGATAAAGAAACCCCTCTTTCATCTCGCGGAAGTAATGATGCGCCTTGAGGCTGATCTCTGGTTTATACTCGATAAATAGTTCGGCAAAGGCGGAAATCAGGAAGCTGACGGCATTGATTAGTATTGTAAGATAGACACCAACCAGCCCAACCAAAGCCCCGCCAACAGCCGCGCCCATGATCTGCCCCAAGAAGGTGATCATCTTCATATACGCCATTCCTTTCTGCAACTGATCACCCCGAATGATCACCGGAAGAATTGAGTTGACAGATGGACTGAAGAAGAGGTTCACCGTGTTGAGTAGGAAACAGATGGCATAGATCAGTGCGCGCGTCTCCATCTTTTCGTAAACCATCCAGGCAAGTAGTCCGGTCAATCCTACCGAGATCAGGTCGCAAACAATGATAATATGCTTCTTGTTCCATCTTTCCACTAGCGGTCCGACCAGTACCCCCAGCAGGAGTGAAGGCAGACTAGAGATAATAAACATTAGGAACAACCCGTCCTTACTGTCCAGTACCGAAACGAAGTACCAGGCCAGTGCCATTAAATAAATGCGGTTCCCTACTTGGCTAACCAGTTGCCCGAGCCATAGGAGCGAATAGCTTTTGTTTAACATAAGCGGTGCTTTATTGTTGTTATATCCATGGTGTACCTGCTTTTTCCTGTCGTTCTTTACAAGTAAAGACATAGTCCTTCAGTTCTTTTCCCCATACGCTTTCAACAAGGATGTATTGGGGTGAGATCTCGTTTTCTACCAGATATTGCATCCGGAAACTGTCGCTTCCATCTAGTTCGTAAGGCATAACGCCGGAATAGAAAAAGCCGATCCGCTCCATCTCCCGAACAATGGCAGGCGCTTGCGGTTGGTCGAGGGCGAAGTTCAGATAAAAGACTGATACTCGGTTGATGATGGCCTGCTGCACCAAGTAGCGCACTCGTCTAATCAGCTCTGTGCCTCCCTTTTGGATGTGGATGTGGGCTTGGTCCCATTCGGTTTTGATGTCCATCTCTACCATTGGGTCCTCAGTATACCAAGCCTCGGTTTGCGGGGATATTTCGTCAATCGTCACGAGGTTACGTTCCAATCCAAGCTGATGGTAGGTCTTCTCGATGATCACCCGATGCTCTTCGGTTACGTAGAGCGTTTGCGGTTTCTGATGCGAAGTGCAGCAGAAATAATTGAGAACAGTTTGCCGCTGCTCGTTGCCTTCCCGTTCGATCATGCTTTTCAGTTGTGCCGGAATGTAGCCTAGCTCAAAACCTGTCTCAATACATCTGAGGGAGATGTTGACACGTTGTGTGAAAAGATGTCCGGTCACGGCGCTGCTATAAACGCCTCTCAATCCCTCTTTTTCTGCCATGTCGATCAGTTTCTGTTTGAGATGCCGGAACAGGCCTCTGCTGCCGTAGGAAGGAGAAACGAAAGCTTGCCCGCATTCGCAAATCAGAGCCGTGGGGCTATCCTTCAGCATAGCGGTGTGCGCCACTACGCGTCCTTTTTCGTTGATGGCAACAATTCCGCGGTATAGTCCTTGGTTTTTACGCTCTAGAATGGCTTCGGGATAATAGATGCTGTCGCCTGAGTAGGTGTAGCCAAAGACTTCGTAAAGACATTGCACCAGCATTTCCAGTTCATCGTTATGAATATCCCGTATCTCTACTTCGTCTTGGGCAAGAACCACCTCCTTTACGGTTTCCATTGGGGCGGATTGCATCTGTTCAACCAGCGCGGAAGGGATGCCGATGCAGACTTCTACCATCTGCCCTCGTTTTCCATCTTGGCTCATGCGATAGGATGAGCTTAGCTTCTGTATCAGCCGGAGGCTGATTTCATCCTCTTCGCTTTCAGTACGCTCCATGTTGTAACCGAACGGAATGCCCAGATAATGAAACTGCAATACGAAATTGGTATGTGTTCGGCTGAGGATGATCTTTATCTCGCCATCCGTCCGGCGGCTGAAGGCTTCCCGTGCGATGTGGCTGAACAGCTCTTCAACCAATATTTTCAGGTGAAATAGCTTTTCGGCTGGAACCTCGCAATGCGCTGCCATGCAGGCAATATATTCCTGAAGCGGCTCTATCTGGAACGGTTCGGTAGGGACAATTAGGGTACTGACTACTTTATTGAACATGACGATTATCGATTGTTTGTTTTATTTTACCTGTTCGCGGATTTCGTGGCAAAGTGTCCGGATCTGCTATTATTATTACTGGTGGAAGTATACTGCTACTCTTTAAAAAGTGGCTGAACTCATGCTTTTGTATCAGTAGTTCGTCATAGAATTTACGTTGCAACGTCTCTTTCTCTTCTTTTGGAAGTAGTTCCAGGCTTTCTGTTTCGATGGTCAGCTGGTCTTTCATTCCGACAGTCTCTGCAATCATTCGGAAATGAAACGATAATTCGGGAAAGCTCTTTACCACTGTGGCGATGGAAGCCAGTTGGATATTGCCTCCTCCTATAATCACTGTGTCGTCCGATCTTCCGAGTAGTTCCATCAGGCGTACTGTCCGGCCGCAACTACATCTACGGGTCAGGATGCGTCCCATATCTCCAATGTCGTAACGGATCAGGGGCACCAGATAACGCGAAAAGTTGGTGACGAGGATCTTCCCGGCTGTACCGTCGGCTACCGATTGGTTGGTTTCCGGATCGACCACCTCCATTACGCAATAATCTTCATGGAGGTGATGAACCGCTCCTTCGCATACTTCGCACTGGAATCCGATGCAGCCGGTGTCGTTGCTTAGGTAGCCCGTGGAGGCGAATTTCTTTGTGCCTAGTACGCGGGCTATATATTCTTTCGTTTCGGGGAAGAGGTGTTCGCCGCCTGTTACGATCTTTTCAATCCGTATGTCGGTCAGGTTGTTTTTGTCTACATATTCGGCAATAGAGAGAATTACGGATGGAATGGAGATAGCACCGGTTGGCTTGAACGCCCGGAGTACCGAAATCATATCGGTCAGTGCAATGTTGCCGGCAATCGGTAGTACATGTGCCCCCGTAGCTTCCATCGCTTCGTTGTGGCTCAGGAAGGAAGCCCACATATTACCGGCAAAAAGCAGATTGGCTACAACGTCTTTCTCATTAAAAATAGATAAAGCGTATCCTTTACCAATCAAGCGGGCATTCCGATGGTTCTCCGCATAGGTACGTTGGATGAATTTAGGATCGCCCGTCGTACCGCCACTGCCAAACGAAATGCTGTATCCCAAGGGCTCGGTCAGTATCCCGTTTCCTTTGGGAGGCAGGTTGGCTTTTAACTCGTCCGGAGTCAGTATAGGCAGTTTGCTTAGTTCTTTCAATGATTGCAAATCTCCTTCGGGCAGACGTTTACTGAAGAAAGGAGAATGTTGGCGTGTGAAGTGGAGGAACGCATTTAGGCGGGATAGTACGATGGCTTCGCGCTCATTGTCTTCCAGGTAGTCGAATGGATTTTCGAACGGCTTGTCCGAACCGACAGATACCCATCGGGTCAGCTCGCTCGTGCCCCGTGTGCCATCGTGTGGTGTGCCGTGCTTGCGGCGGGTAAGATTGCCTAGCTCGGTTATGCGGTCGGCTCCTATGCTGACTAGGCTGTCTGCTAGGCGTAGCTTTTCTGCGGTAGGCATCAGTAGGGCAACGGATTGGATAAACTTGCCATAGGCGGCAAGGGCTGCCACGGTTTCCGTCTGATGATCCGGCGATAGGATCACGTAGGCCGTCCGGTGATGAGGCGATACTTTAAAGACACAAT
>JAVVRI010000143.1:0-7265 GCA_036654795.1 Tannerellaceae bacterium | reverse complement strand
AGCAACGCAGCCAGACGCAGAGCAATATTGAGTGGTACTAAAAGAAACTTACTTGATCTTTATAGATTTATAGCTACCTTTGCAACGTTAACTGAGAGAGCATAGGCATGGACTTGAACGAAATATCCGAAAAGACAATCACCGCATTGCGTCATGGAGACGTTAAATCATTTGATAAAATATACCATACGTACTACCTTTACTTATGTGCTATTGCTGTTTATTATGTTCGCAACAGACAAGTGGCCGCTGAAATAGTAAACGATGTTTTTGTGTCCTTTTGGCAAAAGCGTAATCAAATCACTTATCCGGTTCTTCCTTACTTGCGGCGTGCTATTCAGAATGGTAGCATCAGCTATCTTCGTTCTTCTTCTTATGCTGAACGGGAATTGATAGAAGAGGATGCTTTGGCTTTTCTTGAAAATCATATTCTATCTTCCGATAATCCCTTAGAAAGCCTTGAAGCAAGCGAAATGCACGAAATGATTCTTCAAAAGGTCAATGAACTTCCAGATAGATGTCGTGCCATTTTTAAGTCTCATCTATATGAGAGCAAATCTTATACAGAAATAGCCGAAGAATATGGTCTTTCGGTTACCACCGTGAGGGTGCAAATGAAAATAGCGTTGGAAAAGCTAAAAGACAAACTGCCTGGTTCGCATTTTATCGCCTTATTAATCTTTTTCTTGTAGAAAGTTGCCTTCTCTTTAAACGTTTTCTTTTCTGTTTGCGTATTAGTTAGTATATGTCAAAAATGGAAAAAGAAAAACCTCAAGGAGAAACGTTTGTTACCAACGATCTCAAACTACAAATAAGTAATTATTTGGCGGGCGATTGCAGTCTTCTGGAAAAGAATCTTTTGCTTTCTTTCTTAGCATCCAATGCGGAAGGAGCTGCGCTTTTTCAACAAATGTCTGCTGTGCGGGCTATTGCCTCCGTTCCGGCTTTTGCAGATGAAGCAGAAGCTAATTTGGAGCAACTAAAGAAACGAATGCAACCTTCTACTCCAATGAACCCTCGTAAGCGATTGCCTGTCTGGATGAAAATAGCAGCGGCTGTGCTGCTACTTCTTTCCTTTAATCTTGGTTGGTATCTTTATACCGACCATTTGACGGCAATTTATACTGATCAACAAGCTTCTTATGAAATAAAAGTTCCTGCTGGTTCACGAACGAATATTATATTGCCAGACGGTACGGACGTCACACTCAACGCAGGCTCAGTATTACGTTATTCGCGCGGGTTTGGTATTCGCGAGCGGCAGGTGTCGCTCAGCGGAGAAGGCTATTTTAAAGTAGCAAAAAACGCCAAGATTCCTTTTTATGTACATACGAATGGCGTGCAAGTGCAAGTGGTGGGAACCATGTTTAATGTCTGTGCCTATGATAACGAACGATATGTTACGGTGAGTTTGATGGAAGGCAAGGTGAATTTGACCCTAGATGGAAACGGTACTTGCATAGCGCTTGCTCCTAATGAAGAAGTGATATACGATCGTTCTACCCGAAGTGCGAGCAAAACTCGTTTAGATAGTAAAGCAACTGAGTGGACAAAGAAAATATTGGCTTTTGATAATCAATCTTTTGTTGACATTGCCAAGCAATTAGAACGAGAATTTGGAGTAAAAATAAAAATAAGAAGTGAACGGCTAAAACGCGAAATCTTTTCGGGCAGCTTTGATGGTAGACGTCCCATTAAAGACATCCTCAATGAAATAGATGTGGAGGGTCGCTATACGAGAACTATAAAAGGAGATAGTATCTTCATTGATAATAAA
Organism: Tannerellaceae bacterium; assembly: GCA_036654795.1. Taxonomy (GTDB): domain Bacteria; phylum Bacteroidota; class Bacteroidia; order Bacteroidales; family Tannerellaceae; genus JAVVRI01. The sequence goes on along the minus strand of JAVVRI010000143.1, from coordinate 5,488 downwards.
TGAAAGGGAAAAACGAAAACAGAAAGTACAAAACAAAATGAACTGAAATCTGCCCATAGATATATGGGCGATTCACAGCGGTAATTCAGAATTAGTTAACCTTAATAATAAAATGATGATAAAAATAGTAAAACACTTGGTAATACTTTTACTGCTAGTGGGCGTTTTTTTGCCTTTGCCGGTAATGGCTCAGACGCAACCAAAGTCAGTGACTGTAAAAATAGAGAGTAAGACGCTCAAAGAAGCTTTTGAAATAATTAAAAAGCAATGCAATTACTCCTTCTTAATTCGCAATAATGACATTGACTTAAACAGACGTGTCTCTGTTGAAGTAACGAATAGCAATATAGAACGTGTGCTTGAACAACTGTTTGGTGATGCAGGCATCCATTACGAGGTAACCGGAAAGCGGATAGTTGTTTTCCGTGCAACCACACCTAAAACTGCGTCCGGCTCTTTGCTGACAGTAAAAGGAAAAGTGATTGATTCCACTGGAGAATCGGTTATTGGTGCAAATGTAGCAGTAGTTGGTGCGCAAGGAGGTTGCATCACCAATTTGGACGGTGACTTTTCGCTTTCACTACCCGTTAATAGTCGGATTTCGGTTTCCTTTATCGGTTATGCCACCCAAGAGCTGGTGGTAAAGGACCAACAGCTACTTACTATCGTGCTGAAAGAAGATTCAGAACTTATAGATGAAGTGGTGGTAGTGGGCTACGGTGTGCAGAAAAAAGCAAATTTGACAGGTGCAGTGAGCAGCGTAAAAATGGATGAACTGTTGGGCAATCGTCCCGTGGTATCAGTGAGTAATGCTTTGCAAGGAGCAATGCCTGGTCTGCAAGTGACAGGATCATCAGGACGTCCCGGTGGCGAAATGAACTTTAATATCCGTGGCGAGAACAGCCTTAATGGAGGCAAGCCTCTGGTGCTAGTGGATAATGTGGAGATGGATATTAATATGCTCGACCCTAACGACATTGAATCCGTGTCGGTATTGAAAGACGCCTCTTCGGCCGCCATCTACGGTGCACGAGCTGCTTTTGGTGTCATCCTGGTGACGACTAAAAAGGGAGGAGATGCTACGAAACTGACTATTAATTATTCAAACAACTTTTCTTTTAGCAAGCCTGGTAATATGCCTAAAAAGGCAACACCGCTACAAACTGTTCAGGCATACAAAGATATGGGTATCATTGCCTATCACACCGGACAAGATGTAGACACTTGGTTGGGCTTTCTGAAAGAATATGAAACTAATTCATCTGCTTATCCAGAAGGATATGCAACGTCTAAAGGACTTCGTTATAATTTGGCGGAAACTGATCTCTTTGCCGACATGATGGAAACAGGCTTTCAGCAGACGCACAATCTTTCGGTGGGCGGAGGAACAAAGGCTATTTCTTATCGTATGTCTTTTGGTTCGGTGAATCAAGATGGTGTTTTAACATCGGGCAAAGACTCTTACAAGCGCTATAATGTATCTTCCTATATCCGTTCGGATGTTTATTCGTGGATTACGCCAGAATTAGATGTGAAGTATGCAAATTCAAACTCGTCTATGCCTTCTACTAGCGGTGGCTATGGCATTTGGGGAGCAGCAGTCGCTTTTCCATCTTATTTCCCATTAGGCACAATGGAACTTGACGGTGAAGAGTTGCCCATCAACACACCGCGTAATTTGATTAACCTTTCTTATCCTACCGTTTCAGAGCGAAACGATATCCGCGTTTTTGGTAAAGTAACGATTACGCCTATGAAGCACGTGAAATTGATAGGAGAATATACTTTCAACAGGAAGACGAATGGCACAACCAGTTTTGAGAAGAAATTCAATTATGCGCATGGAGCCAATTTCCGTAAAGAGCAATCGGTATCTAATTCCAAGTATCAATACACCGAAGGAACTACCAATTACAAGGCGTTGAACTTATATGGCAATTATACGAATACTTGGGGAAAACATGATGCCAGTGTGATGGGTGGTTTCAATCAGGAAAGCAATGATTATCGCTATGCTGAAATGTCGCGTACCGATATGATTAATGAAGATTTGCCTTCTATTTCACAAGCCACAGGCGATTATTTTGCGAAAGACGAGTTTCGGGAATTTACTGTTCGTGGTCTGTTCTATCGGCTGAATTATTCGTATGCCGGTAAATACCTGATTGAAACAAACGGACGTTATGACGGCTCTTCGAAATTTCCAAAAAACAGTCGCTTCGGTTTCTTTCCTTCAGTTTCTGCTGGATGGCGGTTAAGTGAAGAAACGTTTATGAAGCAATTTGATTTTCTCTCTAATTTGAAATTACGTGGTTCATGGGGAAACATCGGCAATCAGAGCATTACGCCCTATGCTTATATCCCTGGCATGGACGCTACACAAGCTTTTTGGTTGGTAGACGGCTTGAAGGTGACGACGTTGAGACCTGCTGATTTGGTTAGCAATAGCTTTACGTGGGAGAAAGTGAGCACACTCGATTTTGGTCTTGACTTGGGGCTGTTCAGCAATCGGTTAAGTCTGATATTCGATTGGTACCAACGAAACACCAAGGGCATGTTGGCTCCTGGCATGGAGCTGCCGGCTGTGCTGGGTGCAAAAGCTCCCTTGCAGAATACCGCCGACTTGCGCTCTAGAGGATGGGAAGTGTCTGTGGACTGGACTGATCGCATTGGACAGGTGAAATATAATGTTGGTTTCAACTTATACGACTCGCAGGCTAAGATTACGAAGTATGACAACGAAGTAGGGCTGTTGGGAAGAGATAAAAACAACAAGCTGATTTATCGTAAAGACATGATGTTGGGTGAAATATGGGGCTATACCACCGATCGTCTTTATACGACCGATGATTTTGACGCTGCTGGCAAACTAAAAGAAGGAATAGCTAAGGTGGAAGGATATAATCCGAAACCGGGAGATATTCTTTATCTGGATTTCGACAATAACGGCATCATTAATAACGGAAAAAATACGCTGGGCGATTCGGGTGATACACGCGTTATTGGAAACAATACCCGTCGGTATCAGTACGGTATTCGTGGAGGTGCTAGCTGGAAGGGTGTAGCTTTTTCTTTTTTACTTCAGGGAGTGGGCAAGCGTGATCTCTGGGTGATGAACGAACTGTTTTATCCGCATTACGATGCGTGGACAACGGTTTACGATTCGCAACTTAATTACTGGACGCCCGATCGTACGGACAGCTACTTTCCTCGCTTGTATGAAAAATCGGAAGGAAACACCGGTGCTAACCAACGAACGCAAACTCGTTTTCTGCAAGATGGCTCTTATCTGAGCATACGCAATATTACCTTGTCGTATAACTTCCCTTCCAAATGGATGAATAAAGTGGGGGCAAGTGGACTCTCGATATTTTTTAGCGGTGAGAATCTTTTTACATTCGATCATTTACCCAAGGGACTTGATCCGGAACGCAGTGTGACGAATGATTTGGGGCAGCGGGGATTTACTTATCCTTATATGCGGCAGTACTCGTTCGGTATGAATCTTTCATTCTAATTGTTTTACTCAAAAAAAAAAGACTGTGTAATATGAAAAAACAGATAGCAAGCGCAATGATTTGCATGCTTATGGCTTCTTGCCTGAACAATGATTTTCTGGAAGTTTATCCAAAAGACCAGCAAACGGAAGCAACGACCTTTAAGTCGTATGACAACTTTAAAGCCTATTCTTGGGGACTGTATAACATCTTTTTTGGTTATGCTTATCAAACGGGGCAAACAGATGAAATCTTTCGCGGAGATTTTGAGGCAGACAACATGATTAAGCATGTCAATGGCAACGAAAGCCAGTGGGCCTATCAAAAAGCAAAGATACCTGCATCGGCTTCCAGCTGGGATTATGATTATATCCGCCGGGTGAATATAATGCTCGATAACATAGATCAATCGACGATGAGCGACAAGGAAAAGAAGCATTGGCGTAGTGTGGGCTACTTTTTCCGTTCGTATAAGTACTTTGACATGCTTTCGCTTTATGGCGATATTCCGTGGGTGGAGCATGTGCTGAAAGATAACAGCCCCGAACTGTATGCTCCACGAGATAGCCGTGATTTGGTAGCAGATAATATTCTGGCAAATCTGAAGTTTGCCGAAGAAAATATTAATGCTTCCGGTGATGGTAGTAATACCATTAATACGGCTGTGGTGCAAGCCTTAATTTCTCGCTTCGCCTTGTTTGAAGGCACTTGGAGGAAATATCATGGATTGAAAGACGCCGATAAGTACCTAGAAGAGTGTGCACGTGCTTCTGCCAAGGTGCTAAAAGTCTATCCCGATGTGCATGGAAAGTATGAAGAAGTGTTCAATTCTGAAAATTTGGATGGAATGGCAGGCATTATTCTTTTCAAAGCGTATGCCACCAGTCAGCTTTGTCATGGACTGACACGCATGGTGCGTACCGGTGAATCGAACATTGAGGCTACCAAGGATGCTGTGGATAGTTACCTCTGTAGAGACGGCAAACCGGTGGGTAACACTACCAGCCGGTATGGAGGCGACAAAGATGTTTTTGCGCAGTTCCGTGATCGCGACTATCGGCTTTATCACACTGTTTGTCCGCCCTATATGGTGGTCAATCCTACTAAAACGACTTGGAAATATACCGATAAGCCAGCTGATAGGGAGTACATCGATTTGATGAATGCTATTTCAGCCTCTATTTATCATAACCTTCCTACCTCTAATTTCAAGGGGCAGGTTGCCAAAGGTCAACCTCACTTTAAGAACAAGAACTGGGGACAGGGATGGAATGCCAGCCAGATGGGGTTCTGGGTGTGGAAGTATTATAATACGCATACGAATGCTAGTTCGGCTATCGGAGTTTGTACCACCGATGCACCCTTGTTTCGCGTAGGAGAAGTGATGCTTAATTATGCCGAAGCACTGTATGAATTGGAACGTTTTGATCAGGCAGCAGCTGATGCCACTCTCAACAAACTTCGGATGCGTGCAAATATTGCTGCCATGAAAGTAGCTGAGATTACCGACGAGTTTGACCCAGCGCGTGACCAAACGGTGCCCGCGCTGTTGTGGGAAATTCGTCGTGAACGCCGTGTGGAGCTTATGGGCGAAGGCTTCCGTTTCGACGATTTGCGTCGCTGGAAAAAGGGCGAATATGTCAACCAGCAACCTCGTGGCGTGTATTTGACTAATGCTTCTGCTTTTAAAGTGAAGGTTACGGACGGCCCATCTGCTAACGAGGGATATGTTTATTTTTTTGAGAAGCCACTCGGTTGGCTCGATAAGTATTATTTGTATCCCTTGCCTCTTAATCAATTGGCACTGAATAATAATTTGAAGCAGCAATCCGGATGGAAGTGAACGGATAAGTAGCAGCTCCCTCTCTAGAAATGTTTCTGGAGGGGGATTGCTTTCCTTCGAGTATTTAGTAGAAAAACAGAATAGAATGAAGAAGATAGTACCCTCCGGTAGCAAATCCCGCATGCCGATGCTTATCGCTTTCGTGCCC
>JAVVRI010000142.1:0-7340 GCA_036654795.1 Tannerellaceae bacterium | reverse complement strand
TAGTTATGGACAAATTTGTAAACCCCTTCTCAGACTACGGCTTCAAGCTCATCTTTGGAAGGGAGATAAGTAAGGATTTAATAATAAGCTTTCTGAACGCTCTGTTGCCGAATGAAGAGATAATCAACATTACCTTCCGTAATGTCGAAATGCTCGGCATGAAGCACGATCAGCGCAAAGCTGTGTTCGACATCTTCTGTGAAAACCAGAAGGGGGAGTTCTTCATCGTAGAGATGCAGAAAAGCCGCCAAAAATATTTTTCAGATCGAGTCTTATACTATGCCTCGTTCGCCATCCAGCAACAGGCATTGGTAGAAAAAAAGAAACTAGAGGATGCACGAAATATAACCACTAAGCGTTGGAATTACAACGTAAATAAGGTATATGTCGTTTGCATCTTAAACTACATAATGGACAGCACGCATCCGGAGAAATATCGCTGGGACATCGTGCGCATGGATCGCGAGCTAAAGGTACCCTTTAGCGAGACGCTGAACGAAATTTATCTGGAGATGCCCAAGTTTACCTTGCCACTCTCCGAATGTGACACATTATATAAGAAATGGTTGTACGTATTAAATAACATAGAAATCATGGAACGTTTACCGCAAGAACTCAACAATCAGATGTTTCAGAAGCTGAAAAGCATCGTCGAAGTAGAGCGCATGACGCCCGACGAACGCATGGAATACGAACTCAGCCTTTCCGTTGAACGCGACCTCTTCAGCGCCCTCGAAGCTAGCTACGAAGATGGAGAGGAGAAAGGGATTCAAAAAGGGATTCAAAAAGGGCTTCAGAAAGGGAAGCTGGAAGGAATCTTAGAAGGCGTTGAAAAAGTAGCCAAGACTATGAAAGCAAAGGGAATGTCTATCATGGATATAGTAGATATGACCAGCCTTTCCCCTGAAGTCGTCAACCAATTATAGTAATTCTTTTGCCCTTTAAAACACGTTTCATAGCTATCAACCGGAGGCACCCGACTCTTCGCGATGAAACGTGAATTAAAAAGACTATTTTACAAGGCTCTTATCCCTCCAGCTTCTACTGAAGGCTGAAGGTGATAGGCACGGTGTAGAGGACGCGTACCGCGTTGCCACGCTGGGTACCGGGTTGCCACTGGGGCATGGTGCCAATAAGGCGAATGGCTTCGGCATCAATGGCGGGACTGACGCCACGCAGGATTTCGGTGTTCGTAATGCTACCGTCCTTCTCGACTATAAACTTCACGATCACACGACCCTTTACACCTGCCGCCTGCTCCTCTTTGGGATAGCGAATATTCTTGCTGAGAAACTCTATCAGGGCATTGTCGCCACCGGGAAAGCGAGGCATCACCTCTACTACGCGGAAAACATCGTTACGATCTTTCTGAGAGGCGACATCAGAGCCGGAAGGCTTCTCCTCCTCACCTGTAGAGAAAGCAATCGGTATCGTGTACTTAACCGCCACTGCTTTGCCCCGTTGCGTACCGGGTTGCCAAGTCGGCATCTGACCGACAACGCGCATTGCTTCAGCATCGAGCAGAGGGTCTATTCCACGCAGCACCTTAATGTCGCTTATTGAACCGTCCTTATTTACGACAAAGCCGCAGATTACACGCCCATGAATGCCCTTTTTACGAGCTTCGGCCGGATATTTCACGGTAGACAGTAGGAAAGAGATCAAGGCATCGTCGCCACCGGGAAACTTAGGCATCACCTCCACAACGGTAAAAACCACTCGATCTTCAGGCACGGTGCCTACCTTCTGCACTTCTTTCTTAACGGGGACGGTGTCTGCCGGGGCAGGTTCTATCCCTAGGGTCACATCTTTGGCCAGCCTGCCCGTAATGCGGGCAACGGCTTCTATGTTACTAAGCAGCATCAAGGCTGCTGTCAGGGGGATAAACATCAGGTATTTCGTCCTGCTGATTCCCCGTGAACGCTTTTTATTCATCATACTGATTCTGTTTTTAAGGTGTAAGACATTAAAACTATTATAAATCGTTGCTGCAGCCTGATGATGGGCAAGACCTAACAGATGATATTGGTAGCTCTTGCAGTCGTATCCCGATTGGATGACGGTGTTATCCGCCAGATATTCCAGATTGTATCGCACTTCGCGCTTGAGAAGCCAGGCGAAGGGGTTGATCCAGCAAAGCGTGCAAATCAGCTCGCTTACAATCACATCCACGGAATGCCACTGGGATACGTGGGTGCATTCGTGAGTTAAAATCTCGTCAATCTCCTGCTCCGAATGGTCTGCCGGATGCAGAAAAATAAGCTTAAAGAAGGAGAATGGACCGGAAGAATGATCCAGCAGATGCACCCTCACACCCTGAATTGTCGCCACACGACTACGGAGGGCAAGCACCAGAATACTACCCAATTGCATCAGAAAGCGCACACAGAGCAACGCCACAACCAAACCATAAAACAGACAGCCCCAATGGGCAAGGGTCTGCAACACGTTGGAGTAGGCAACCGCCGTAACGCTTACCTCGGGCAACATCGCTGAATAGAGGTAAATGGCTTCAGCAATAGGCTCCTGCCCACTCACCCATTCCTGAAAGTTAAGCAGCGGATAGAGCACAGCCAGCGCAAAAAAGGAGAGCAACACCATACGGCGCAGTTTGAAGAATGTATCTTTATAAAAGAACAGTCGGTAGAAGGCATAAAAGAGCGCAAAGGCTATGTTCACCTTCAAAAAGTAGGCAAATTCCGGTGTCATGGTAGTAAGTTTTTATTGAAAGGTTACTCTTTTCCTTTTTCAATCATTCGGATAATCTCTTTCAAGTCGTCCGCCGATATTTTCTGATCCTTAGCAAAGAAGGATACTAATTCTTTGTATGAATTTTCGAAGTAGTCCTCCACCACCCCGTTCATGAATGTGCGTTTATATTCGCTTTCGTCCACGAGTGGACGATATTCGTAGGTATTGCCTATGTGGCGTGCCTTGACGTATTTCTTCTGTTCAAGGTTTTTTATAATAGATGCAAGCGTAGTGTAGGGCGGCTTAGGCTCACTGTATTTTGCAAGTATATCCCGCACAACGCAAGGGCCTATCTGCCATATAAAGCGCATCGCCTCTTCTTCGGGTATTGTTAGTTTGTTCATGATCTACTTCCTTTAATGATTACGACACAAATCTACGATTATTTCGTAAGCAAGCAAGTGTAAGTGTGATAAAGAGTGTTAAGAAGGAAAATATGGTCTACCAATAAAGCGCCAGACCAGCTAAACCGGCAAGGAAGATCATTAGAATAGGATGGATTTTAAAACGCCAAGTGAGGAAGAAGGCGGCCGCAAAGATCAGGTAGCTGTTATAGTCGATGAAATTCTCCTCATTCATAAGCATTAGGGCAGCAGCCCCAATCAGCCCCACCGTAGCCGGACGCAAACCTGTAAAGGCAGCAGCCACATACTTATTATTCTTGAAACGCGCAAAGAAATAAGAGATCAGCAACACCAATAAAAAGGAAGGAAGACAGACGGCAAAGGTAGTCAGGCAAGAGCCCAGCACACTGATCGCCTCCGAATAGCCGGCATTGTGAATGGCTGTATAGCCTATATAAGTCGCGCTATTGATGCCAATCGGCCCAGGCGTCATCTGCGAAATAGCGACGATGTCCGTAAATTCCTGTAAGGAGATCCATTTGTACTTATACACCACATCCGCCTGAATGAGCGACAACATCGCGTATCCGCCACCAAAGCCAAAAACACCAATCTTAAGGTACACATAGAGCAGTTGCAACCAAATCATATCATCCTCTCCTTCCTCTGTTTAGTCCATACGCCAAGCCGCCGGCAATGGCCGCCAGAATAATCCATACCGGAGAAAGACCGGTACGCCAGATAAGCAAGGCCGCCAAGATCGGTATCCAAAGCGATTTACGGCTGAGATTGATGGAGCGAGCCGTTGTTAGGCAAGGCACAGCAATCAGCGCCACAACGGCCGGACGCAACCCTTTAAACACTTTCTCCACCCAGATATTGTCCTGCACCTGCGTAAAGAATAAGGCTATTGCCAGCATAATAAAAAAGGAGGGTAGTATTGTGCCTAAAGCACAGACTATCCCTCCTGTTATCTTTTTCAACTTATAACCCACAAAAACAGATATATTGACGGCAAAGATCCCCGGCAGGGACTGCGCAACAGAGAAAAGGTCGATAAAGTCCTCTTTCGTCAGCCAACCACGATCCACCACCTCCCGCTGGATGAGCGGAAGCATGGCGTAACCACCTCCAATAGTGAACGTGCCAATCTTAACAAAGGTGAGAAAAAGAGTCCAATACATTCATTTTGTGCGTTAAATAGGACGCTACCTTCTGCGGCGAACGCTCCTTACAGGCGAGCTTTTCTCTGCTTTAGGAGCCTTGACCGTTGGTGTTTTGGTAGCAGTTGTTTTGTCCGCAGCCTCTTTCTTTGCTCTGGCGCTCTTCGCAGCCTTCTTGCCAGCTTTGCCGGTAGCAACTACTTTTGCGGTGTCTGGTTGCAACCACAAAGACTTTTCAAAAGTAGTCAATTGGTTTTCTATATTTTTCTGTTCGCGCTTGAGCGAGTCCGGTGTCGGGCAATAGGCCTGTAAGGTACGATTCATCAGATTCTCGGTCTTTACAATCTCGCCATCAAACATACGGCGACGGAAGTAATCATCCATCGTAAAGGTCTTGGCGTTATTGACGTTAGAGGTCATGATGGTTGCGTTCTTGATATAAGGACGGATATTTTCGTATGGCAGCCAGAACATAGGCATGGTCTGCTCACCAAAATCGCCTGTTGTGTAAAGGATTGGACATATAGCCAGCGTCTTCACATCAAAGACAGAGTTATTCTGATCGAAATACCAAGCTTCCTTCACATAATAGGCTTTCACCTCTTCGGAAGGAACATCGCTCTCGTTGATCACGAAGGAGGGATCGTCAGCACTCTTGCCCGGCACCTCTTCGTAGAGGATATAGAAACGATCCAAAATGTCTTTGAACTTCACTTTATGAGCCTCGTCGAACTCCTCGTAACCGTCCAGGTATTCATAGGCAGTCAGCTTCCCTTCGCTCATCAACTGAAAGATGACGGAAAAGAGATTCATATTGCCGTTCATCGGGCGTACAGGATAGTAAAGGGGGGCATTCTTCTCCTCCGTCAGCTTCACTTCGCGATACATAACGCGCATCCAGCGAGCATTGCCCACCTCCTGCGTCATCCGTTCGTTCATATTTTGTGCGCGTACGGTCAGTTCAGGCAGGCCGCCGGTCTTTTCACTTTCGCGCGCACCACGGGTGGCACGGGGGCTCTTCCGCTCCTTCTGTTGTGTGTTGTCGGCTGATGCTTCATCCTCCTGAGCATGCAACGCGTCTGCCACAAACAGGGCACTTACAATAGCCAGTATGTAATACAAGCGTTTGCCAAAGGGCGATTTTCTGTTCATATCTTACTTAGTCTATTAATTTACAATTACTTCAATAGTCGGAATCGTTCGTTCGATGCCGTCCGGACCTTTAGCTACCACACGGGTGATATAGAAACGTTTACCTTTGCTTAGGCGACGGATATAATCCTTCTGCCGTTGCGAGAAATTTGTTCCTTCAGACACTTCCGGAATCGCATTCCCCATCGAGTCGAAGAAGGTTAGTTCGAAGCGAAGCACCGTATATTTTACGTTCAGCAAATCGTCGTCGATTGCTGCCAGAATGCCGTCGGCTTCCACCAAACTGCGTTTGGCAAACATACCACCCTTAAACTTACGGGGATTGCCGTTCTGGTCTTTATATTCTATGTATGGAAGCGGATCGGGCAAGGCGCGTACGCGGAAGGTCGTCTTTGCCATCTCCACACTACGACCATCGGCCATTTTGGCTTGCACGGAAACAATGGCCTCGGTTCCTACCTTCGACGGGCGAGCTTCCCAAAGGTCACCTTTGCGCGTCAATGAGCCATTCGTCATCGTGGCCGTTACGTTACCACTCGGTACACCGGGCACAGCGATACGAATCGGGTTGGCAATGCCGGCATAGAGTACATTCATCAACGTAGGGGCCACGGTGGCACTCGGTTCCGTCACGAAATATTCGCTTTCGAAGTCGCGGTGCATCACGCTACCGTCACTTCCCGGCATCTCAATATATCCTTTGATAGGAAATGTGCCGGTTGCTCCGGCAGTTATGCTGTAAAGACCATTGTTTTCATAAGGTAGCTCTTTACCGTTGACATAAATAGTCGGTCGCTTAGTAGAGTCGACAGCAGAAAGAACAATACTTGCCTTGTACTGACTGCCACGCATGACGATCTGGCTTTGCGGGATTACCTGCGCAGTGATCTGATTGACGCGATAGTCGCCCACGTCCACACTACTAAGCAGGTTGCTCAGTACTTCCCCTTCAGCGTAGCGCACGTCGCTTTGCAACTTGGTAAGCAGCGTAATAGCTGCGGCTACCGGCATATTTTCAAACAGCGCCTCTTCCCACAAACGGTTGTTGATGCCTGCCTTGTAAGGAGGAGTAGTGCTAAGGTTTGCTTCCAGCACGCAGGTTTTAGCCGAGTCCTGCACTAGGTTACCCATCATCAGACGATACGCCTCGACAGACTTTCTCAACTTCTTGCCCTCTCCGTTTACAGGAGCTAACATGACGAGCGAAGGAGCTTCCAAGTCATCTTTGTAGTCGATATGGTTCACATCGCCATCCGGGCCATCGGCCGTCTTGACGATGCGTACTTTCAGTGTTTGTATGTAGTCGTATAAATCATCGGAAGCCTTCTTTACCTGCTTTGCCTTCTCGTACCACTCTTTCACCTTTTCAGGATTGGATTGGTAATAGGCATCCAACTCGTCCACCACGATTTCGTTGCGGCGTGAGGTGTTGTCTATCGAAGTGCGCAAGCTACCTTCCACCAACTCAAATCCGTCCAGCACCTCAGACGACACGTTGAGTGCCATCATGGCGATGAACACCAGATACATCAGGTTGATCATCCGCTGACGGGGAGAGTTGGGATTATTTGATATTCCTGCCATTTTGCTTTTACTTCATTGGGTTGTTTGTGTACGGAGGCTGCTGCATGTATGGATTGGTCTGTATAGGTGGCTGTTGGCCATAACCTTGTTGCGGGTAGCCCTGCTGCGGCTGCTGTGCATATTGTTGCGGCTGTTGCGGCGGATAAGGGTTGGCTGCTGCCACACCGGACATGTTTACTGTCATTGCTTGCAGCAAGCGGCTATATACCTGATTCAGTTGAGCCAGTTGTTGCGCCATTTTTTCTGTTTCGCTACGGAAAACTGAGCTGTCCACAACCGATCCGTCGTACAAATCGCGTATGCGTCCCAAGCCGGCATTGATATGTTCGATGGTGTCAATCTGTGA
>JAVVRI010000141.1:0-7409 GCA_036654795.1 Tannerellaceae bacterium | reverse complement strand
CAGGTACAGGGGCGGCTCCTGTCATTGCCCGTTTTGCAAAGGATATGGGTATACTGACTGTCGGCATCGTAACCATTCCCTTCGTCTTTGAAGGCGAAAGAAAAATCATACAGGCACTGAACGGTGTGGAGGAAATCAGCAAGAATGTTGACGCACTGCTCGTAATCAACAACGAGCGCTTACGTGAAATCTATCCAGACCTGACTATGCCAAATGCCTTCGGTAAAGCTGATGACACACTGACAACGGCTGCAAAAAGCATTGCCGAGATCATCACGCTTCCAGGGATTATCAACCTCGACTTTGCCGATGTAAACACAACGATGAAAGACGGTGGTGTAGCCCTAATGAGCAATGGTTTTGGCGAAGGCGAAGGCCGTGTACGCCTAGCTATAGAGGACGCATTGAACTCTCCGCTGCTCAACAACAACGATATATTTAACGCTAAGAAGATTCTCTTCAACGTATCCTTCGGTCCCGATTCGGAACTAAGAATGGAAGAGATGAACGACGTGCACGACTTTATGTCCCGCTTCGGACGAGACATTGAAGTGATCTGGGGTACGGCAATGGACGATACATTGGGTTCAAAAGTGAAAATGACAATACTTGCTACAGGTTTCGGTATGGAAGACATACCGCAGATAGCAGACAAACGCCGCGCCGAATCCGCCCGTATGACGGAAGAAGAGTTGCGCCTCGAAGAAGAACGCCTCAAAAAGGAACAAGATGAAAAGTTCCTAATTGACAAATACTACGGAGCTTCCGGCCATCGCATGCGTCGCGTAGCAGCCCGCTCAAAAGCGGTTGTGTTGAACCTAGACGAACTAGACGACGACGCTCTGATTGCCCTTATCGAGGATAACCCCACCTATAACCGCGATCCGAAGATCATTGCCCGCGTCCGTGCGAAGACAGGTAGCGAAGAAGAGACACCGGCAGCCGCCTCTGCAGCAATGCCGTATGCTTCTACAAACACGCCGAAGTCATCCACTACGCAGCCCAATAAAGCCGGGACAGGAGGTAAGCCGACCATCAGCTTCCGCTAAAGGCAGGTTATAAAGATTTTTTCTTTACAGAATTTACTAATAAATAAAAAGAGAAACATGGATTTGTTTGATCAAGTAAGCGGCGACATCAAAGCCGCCATGCTGGCGAAAGATAAAGTACGCCTCCAGGCATTACGGGGAATAAAGAAAGAATTCCTTGAAGCCAAAACCGCAAAGGACAGTAACGGAGAGCTAAGCAACGAGCTTGCCACAAAAATACTGCAAAAAATGATAAAGCAACGCAAGGAAAGTGCTGAAATCTATACCACGCAAGGCCGTCCCGAACTAGCAGCAGACGAATTAGCCGAAGCAACCTGCATCGAAGTATACCTACCTAAGCAAATGTCTTCCGAAGAACTGGAAGTAGCCCTAAAAGCGATCATTGCAGAAGTAGGCGCCACTAGTCCGAAGGACATGGGCAAAGTTATGGGAGCAGCAGGCAAAGCCCTCGCCGGTAAAGCAGAAGGCCGTATGATTTCAGAAACAGTAAAACGCTTGTTGGCATAAAATAGCCCAAAAAGCCTGCTATAAAATCATTACAAACAAAAAAGAGGAGTAAACCAATCGGCTTGCTCCTCTTTTTGTTTCTAATCGACAGAATTAAAGCACCTGAATGCCCTCTTCGCGAGCTTGCTCTTCCCCCGAAGGAGTAATAAGCTTATAACCCTTGCCGTGGATATTGATAATTTCGATACCTGAATCTTCCTTCAACAACTTACGCAGTTTCGTGATATATACATCCATACTACGGGCATTGAAGTAATTATCATCCACCCAAATCGTTTTGAGCGCATAATTACGTTCCAATATTTCATTGGCATGAGCACAAAGTAGGCTCAGCAATTCGCATTCCTTCGTTGTAAGCTTCGTAACCTTCTCACCCACTGTCAGCGTTTGCTTCTGAGTGTCAAACAAGAAGTTACCCAGCTTATAGAAAGGAATATCTTTCATTTTCTTGCCTTTAACGCGGCGTAAAATAGCTTCGATACGCAACAGCAACTCTTCCATACTGAAAGGCTTTGTCAGGTAATCGTCTGCTCCAATTCTAAAACCTTCCAGGATATCTTCCTTCATGGTCTTAGCAGTAAGGAAGATAACGGGTATTTCGGGATTAATAGACCTAATTTCCTGAGCAAGCGTGAAGCCGTCTTTCTTCGGCATCATTACGTCCAATACACAAAGGTCATATTTACCTTTGGTAAAACCTTTATAACCGGCCTCACCATCAGAGAACAGATCCGTCACATAACCTTTTGCTTGTAAGTACTCTCTTAAAAGCATACCTAAATTCTCGTCATCTTCGCAAAAGAAGATCTTTAGTTTTTCTTCCATAACTAACTTTTTATAAGAGGTAAAATAATAATAAATTTTGTGCCTACATTGCCTGGACCTATTTCGGCACGGATACTGCCGCTATGGTCTTCAACTATTTTACGAACGTAAGCAAGGCCTAGGCCAAAACCTTTTACGTCGTGAACATTGCCCGTCGGTACGCGAAAGAAGCGATCGAACACCTTTTTAAGGTATTCTTTCTTTATTCCGATGCCATTGTCCTCAATCGATATCATCAGCTTACCACCTTCGTTCCACGTCCGCGCCAAAAGTGCAAGCGGGACGTCCGGACGGCGATACTTCACCGCGTTATCCATCAAGTTAAACAGCACATTGGTGATGTGCATTTCGTCTACATAAATACCTGAGTCTACAGCCTGCAAGTCAATATCCAGCGTGCCGCCATATTTCTCCACCTTCAGTACAAATGTATTGGCTACGTTCGCCACCAAATCGTTTGCGTCGATCTCTTTTAGCTTGAGGGCAGCCTTTTGGCGCTCAAAGAGCGACATCTGCAACACCTTTTCCACCAAAAATCCGAGACGCTTTGTTTCATCATTTATGACACCTGATATGTGCCTAAACACATCCGGGCTTTTCGTTATGTCCGAGTCCTTCAACATCTGAGCCGCCAGCGAGATGGTAGAAACCGGTGTCTTCAACTCGTGCGTCATATTGTTGATAAAGTCGTTTTTCATCTCCGAAAGCTTCTTCTGGCGGAACACTATATATATGGTAAAGATAAACGTTACCAATAGCAACAGCGAGAAGATAATGGACGGAACGAGGAAGGTCACCGAACTGGATATATAATCTCCCTTAGTCGGGAAATAAACCTTCAGGTAGTTTTGCTTCGAGGGCGGATCGTTGGGAAAGAGCACTTGCGTAATTACGTCAGACGCTATCGGTTGCTTCTTTATCTCTCCACTCTGATAAACCACATTTCCATCTTTGTTAATAACAGAAAAAACAAACGGCAAGTTCAATCCGTTGTTAATAAATTCCGTTTTAAGGTAATTATTTAGTTTTTTAAAGTCTATTCGGTCTTCTATCGGCTTCAGACTAGCTGTATAAAGGATGTTCAGAATCACTTCATCAATCAGACCTCCCTGATATTGATAGCGCCGCTTCAGCGTTTTCTGCAAATCCTTAGACGTGCTAATGATGCTGTTTGCCGATTCGCGTGCAGAAAGGGAGGCAAGTGGTTCAATATGTTTCGTACTACTGATTCTATCCATTTCAACCCGTTGCACCGAACCGTTTGAATCCACAATCTGTAATTGATACTTTTCCTGACTAATTACCTGTCCCAAGCTTTGCGCATCAGGGGTATTTTGAAACATAAAGTTGTTTTCGTTCTGGCTGATATCATCCTCCAGATACTTACGTGTTTCGTCCAACTCCAGATTCTTTGACACTTGGTGCAAGCTGCGCTTTACGGTCTCGTTAAACTGTTCGCTACTTGTTTTCAGGATAATTCTTACGTACGTAACTTGCAAATAAAGCAAGCCCGCAAAGGCAAAAGCCATCACCGCCGTAAGTAACCAAATAGTAGACTTCCTCATATCAATCTCCTCTTCTTAATCAATGCAACAAATTACGTTCCTTTTAGTTTAATATTCACACAAAAAAGATAAAAATACAACGGCAGTTATGTTAATAATAGTTTGCCTATTCACAAGCAGTGCCTCATTAAGAGGGTAACTTCGATTGGATTATGAGCAAACATTATTGATTTAATAATTGCTTAATCGCATCGGTCGATTGTACATCGATGGTTTGTTTACGAAAATCAAACAAACAATCCAACTCATACTCTTTCAGTTCAACAGAAGGCTTAAATAGAGAAGAAGAAAGATAACCTTTAACAGAGATCAAAAGCTGTTGCGTAGCCAAACGCTTCTCTATATCTGTTTCCGGATCAACGCAAAGCACAAACAAATCACCTTTACCCACATGAGCCTCAAACGAGATACCTAATTTTCGATTTATTTCATAGGTGTCAATACTCTGTATCACCGGCGTCAGGTTTTTCATATCTGTCAAGTCGACTGCCTGGGCATAGTTTAACACATCCCACCATTGCCAATCAGCATAATAAGAAGTCGGGAAATTTTGAAAGGCAGGATGTTTATGCTCAATACGAGTTCCCACAATCATCGGTTTCCAGTTAAACATGATCGGATTCCAGAAATGGCCGGTAAAAAGAGCTTTTCTTCCGGGACAGCTATCTGGAATCAATAATACCTTTTCGCCTTGCCGAAGCAACTCTTTTGCTTCATTCCATTGACGAACGTACCGATATCCAGCCAACGCCCCTTGTTGTTTATCAGGATACACCCAAATATCCCATTCGTTGCATATCTTATCGGCAATACGTACTTTCAAGGTGTATTTACCAGCAACAGTAATCTTATCAAGAGGAATATGAACTACGCCTAACGAATCCACCGAACTAATTAAGATCTCTTTATGATTGATCTTTCCTTGATAGGCGACAGCTCCGCTTTCCGCCTCCAACCGCCAAGTCAACTGCCCCTTACGTATGTTTTGCTGACCGAAATGATAGATTCCCAATTTGGCCGTAAACGCTTCGGAGGTTGAATAAGTCCGCTTTGAGAGGCGAGCTAGCAGAACAGTAGGAGCACACGACTCACGATATTTTTCAGGCGAAACCAAGCCTTTACTTTCCCAAAATGCATCCAGAATACCTACAAAAGCACTCCCCTGTCCAGGGAAATCCGAGAGCCCGAGCAACTGGAATCCTCCCGAATTAGACGTACGCATCAAAGCTTCATTCACCTCTTTATACTGAAGCACCGTATGCATTCCTGTCGCTTTAAAGAAATCGTTCGCCTGATGCAACATACCCGCACGCGCCAAACGATCCTGAAAGACCTTAAAGTTACGAGCTTCCAAAATGCCGGTGTATTTCTTTATCTCATCAAAATTAGGGAACATGCAGCGCTGTCCTGATTCATGGGCAATAACAGGCACATCAATATCCGACTCTACGCTCCGATCCCAATCCGTTGAGGGCTTTCCTTCATAGACAGTGATCCTACCTTTGGGGGTAACATGCGAAGTGTAATATTGATCCGCCTTCACATGCGTACGTGCCGTAGAGGCAGAATAAAGATGACGCCCGTCATAAGCTTGTCCTTTTTTTACTAAATCCTCCAAAACGGCAAAATCCCCTTCGTTTTCATTTCCGTTACACATCAGAAGAAAAGAAGGGTGATTGCCATACTCATCCAACAGGGCGTACATCTCTTTTTCAAAGAAATCTCTACGGGCAGGATACTTGCCAACATCTTTAATCCACATAGGTAGTTCTACTTGCAGATAGAGTCCCAACTGGTCGGCAGCATCGAATGCGGCTTTGGGAGGGCACCAAGAATGAAAGCGAACATGATTCATGCCATACTCCTTCACGGCGTTGAAGATACGTTTCCAATCCTTTATATCCGTAGAAGGATAACCTGTAATAGGAAAAACAGCACAATCGAGGGCACCGCGTAAATGGATATTACGTCCATTTAAACGAATATGATGCGCACCCTGCTCAACAGCCCTCATGCCGAAAGTAGAGCATTGGGAATCTTGACCAGAGTCCGTGCCGAGCGTAGCCGTCAACTGATACAATGCCGGTGAAAACTCATCCCACAATTTCATTTCTTTACCCAAAGTAAGTTCCTGCTCCATCACGTCCTTTTTACCGGATAAAGAAACAGGCATTACCATTGCGTCAATCTTTTTTCCATTCATTTCTGTTATCAAGAGAGAAAGAGTCCCTTTATCCGGTTTGCCAGACTCGTGAAAGACAATACGAACCTTGATCTTCTTCGCACTTATGTTGGGGATAATATCCATCTTTTTAATGTATTGAGCAGGCTTGGCTATAAGTTCAATCCGCCCTACTACACCATTCCAATTGGTCTGAGTATATTCCGTTGTCCCATGCGCCCACTGATCCATCGGATACTTAAGGCGATTATCTACGCACAAGGTCAATGTATGTACACCCGGCGTCAGTTGTTTAGTCAAAACGAAGCGATTAGGGGTAGAAAGACGCTCGTCGGCAGCAACCAACCGGCCATCCACATAAACAGTCGTTTCCCAGTGACATCGTTCCAGTGATAATATGATTTCTTCTCCATTCCAGTCGGCCGGTATCACAACTTCGCGCTGATACCAAGCTTGACCATAGTATTCAAACTTACGACTCAAGCGATCGACATGCGCTACAATGTTCTGAATTCCCTTTCCACCTTCGTCTGTTGAACCGGGAAGCACGATTGTTTCAGTTAATTTACTCAAAAACAATTCAGATCCAGGCGTTTTTCCAAATCCCATCGGGTCTAGTTGGAAACGCCACAGACCCGATAAATCCATTCGGTTTGTCTGACCCGCATACGCTGTCATATATATAAACAGGGCTATTAACAAATAAGGTACTCTTTTCATACAGTTTGCTTTTGTTGGTATTTACTTTTACATGCTCGTTTCATTTTGTCATTCTTTCTCATTAAAATTCCCATCAGAGGAGAGTCGATGCCCACGCTGTAGACAATCCGCCTAATCGTCCACTGCGCCTGCTTCGGTTCGAAAAATACGTTTTTTTTATCTAACAGCAAAGAATTCAGCTACTGTTATTGCATTTTTTTTGCTTTCAGTTATTTATTTACTGCACTATCCCGGGCAACCGCACCAAAATTCAGGTTCAAATCTTCTCGATCTGTATGCTTTTTTCGACAATTAGTAGCCGACAGTTGTGCTATATGCAGATATACTAGCCCTAATACGTAAGTTCAATTTAGAAGTGTAAATGCCGCGTGTGTTAATTCATAAAAAACCACTGGGGGTTTAGCCTTAGCGGCTAGGGGCGCATAGCCCCCAATGAGCGATTCAACAAGAGAGTCTTTAAGAACCCTTCCAACACACCAAAGTTAGCCTTGTTGCGAAGAAGCCTCTTTACCGCCCAATCGAACCGAATATAATTGTCCTCATTCATAGCTGCACTTGTTT
>JAVVRI010000140.1:0-7516 GCA_036654795.1 Tannerellaceae bacterium | reverse complement strand
AACCTCCTTTATTTATAAGATAAAAAGTAGTCAACCAAAAACGTTAAACTACATTATCTCTGCTTTTTTTAATAGTTTCATAGCGTTGAAACTTTAGTTTCATCACTATGAAACTAAAGTTTCAACGGGATGAAACAAAAGTTTCATAGTGATGAAACTAAGCGTGTGTCCTTCTGTATTCTATCGGAGTGACGTCGAACTGTGCCTTAAAGCACTGTGTAAAGTAACGGGGCGAACCAAAACCAAACTGCTCGGAGATATCTGCTATCTGCATTTCAGGGCTATTGGTCAGCACGTCTGCTGCTCGTTTGAGTTTGCAACTCAGCACAAAGTCGTTTGGCGTTGTGCCGGTCAACGCTTTAAACTTCGTGTATAGCACGCTGCGGCTAAGTCCTAATTCGCGAGCCAACCTATTCATGTCGAACTCGGTATTGCTGAGGTTTTTCTCAATGATTGCATTGACGGCGTCTAAAAACTTCTGATCAATCGGATTATTAGCCAACAGCTTGGCATCGAAATCAGTTTGTTGATTGAACTTCTTTTGCAGGATAATCCGGTTACGGATTAGGTTGTTGGAGCGTGCCAGAAGTATCTTTGCATTGAAGGGTTTGTTAATGTAATCGTCCGCTCCGCGTTGTAGTCCCACAATGTTTTGTTCGGCAGAGGTAAGTGCTGTGAGCAGTATAACGGGAATATGGCAATAGTTGAAGTCATTCTTGATCTTCACGCACATCTCCGTGCCGGACATTTCGGGCATCATCACGTCGCTAACAATGAGATCGGGCGTCTCTTCTCGAACCTTATCGAGGGCTTCTTTCCCATTTCGTGCCAATAAGACGTGAAACGAGGGCGTGTATAGAGAGTTTAATATCTGTAACAACTCTTCGTTGTCTTCTACTAATAAAACGGTGTGTAACGTGTTGTGTTCGCCTATCTGATCTGCCGGCACCATTTCTTCCGGAGTTTCCTGGGCTTCTAACTGTTCTATAAAGGCAATATCTGACGGCACTAGGTCGTCCTGCAGTTCGTTGAATGTTATCTGGGTGCATTCGTTCTCAGTAAAATGGTTGTTCCCTTTTTGCAGATGTACAATAAAGATGCTGCCATATCCGGGGGTGCTCTCCACGTGGATCGTTCCGTGATGGAGCAGGATTATATTTTTTGTCAGTGAAAGGCCGATGCCGGTACTGGGCGTTTTAGTAATGTTTGACAGGCCGTTGTCTACTTGATAGAAACGTTCAAAGATCTTATCAATATCGTCCTTGCTGATGCCTATGCCATTATCAATCACTTTTATGAGAAGCTCCTTTTCCAACTCTTCTATCAACACCTCGACTGTCGCATTGGGCTTGGTGTATTTAAATGCGTTGGAGAGTAGGTTGTAAAATACTTTCTGCATCTGTTTCGGGTCGAACCAGCACAACAATTGTTGCTCAGGAGCAGTAAACCGGTAGGTGATGTTGTGACTGGAGGCGTATTCGTAGAAAGAGAGATAGATCTCTTTGAGGAAGGGCACAAGGTCTGACTCGTACACTTTGAGTTTCAGATGTCCCTGCTCCAATTTGCGAAAGTCTAGCAGTTCGCTAATCAGATTGCGCATGTGATAGCTGTTTTTATATACCCTCAACAACTTATTGTAAATGGAGGGTGAGGTGGAACTGCTTTGCAAAAGCAATTCTACTTGCGAGATGATCAGCGTCAGTGGCGTACGAAACTCGTGCGAGATGTTGGAGAAGAACTGTAATTTAGCTTGATTCAGCTCTTCTATCGACTCCTTTTCCTTCCGTTCCAGTGCCAACGAGGTTTGAAGCAGTAGCTGCGACTTCTTAAAGTGGTAAAAACTGTATAGAAGACTAAGACCTATAATGAGGTAAAGGGCATAGAACAGCGGTGTGGCATAAAAAGGGGGATGGATCACGATTGCCATCTTGATCGTTTGAGGTTGGTTGATGGTGGGGTCGTATGGCTTCTCACGTACAATCAGCGTATATTTCCCGGGGCTCAAGTTGGTGTATAGGATGTTGTTATCGTAGGAGGTGATCCATTTTTTGTTGAAGCCTTCGAGCGTATATTCGTAAGCCGCCTTTTTAAGTGTATTGACGTAGTTGTTGGTTGTAAAGGTAAAGATCAGGTTGTTCTGGTTATGATTGAGTTCTATCTTGGGCGTGTATGGCAACGCCACGGCTAGTGCTTTATGATGATCGCCGGGATGAACAAGCTCATTGTTAATATATAAGTTGGAGAAGTAGAGCTTATAGTCTTTCGAGGAGTTGAACAGTTGTTGTTCGAAAAAAGTGGTCAGGCCGTTGATGCTTCCTACAAATATCTCTCCGTTTTCGCAGACAAGCAGGCCGCAACCCATATTGAGTCCGGCGATAGGCAGGGCTGTTCCTAGCTCAACCAACCTAAAAACCATCTGCTCCGGATCTACAAAGGTCAAGCCTTTGTCGCCCGAAATAATCAGTTGACCGGTTGTGGATTGTTTTATCTCGTAACAAAAGTTACTGGCGATATTGCTATTTTCGGTTGTATATCCGATAAAGGCGTCGTCTTTTTCGTCGTAGTGGAAGAGTCCGGAGCCACGTGTACCCACAAAGATGCGTCCTTTTTTGTCTTCAATGATTTGCGATATGCTGAATTTGCCTAATCCTTTTTTGCCCGAAGGATATTTTGTACGGTCGTTCTTATCGTTTAGGTTTATCCGCCAGAGGCCTTGCCCGTATGAGATCCATAGGTTCTCTTTTGAATCAATCGTATAGCAGGTGCTCCCATAATAGGAATCATCCGGTAGTAGAGGCGCGATCTTTTCTGTATTCAGATCCATTTTAAAGATTCCTTTCGGAGTGGTAAATACTAAATAGTCTTTCCAGATGCTCATTTGGCTGATGCGATCGTCGGCTAGTTCCGGATACGAAGGATCTTCAAAGTACGGATTTTTGAACTTCTTCTTTTTGATGTCGTAAATAGAGAGTCCGCCGGTATGCGTCCCGATGTATAGTTTGTTGTGTTCCGGGCTGTAGGTTATATCTTTCAAGTTGTTATGAGCAATGGAGTTGCGTCCTTCCTCCTTCATCAGATAAGTGAACTTTTTAGTTTCCCGGTTAAAGAAGTTCAGTCCGCCACCCTCCGTACAGATCCATACATTATGATCTTTGTCTTCCACCATGTGTCCTACAAAAGGATAGCTCAGGCAATCGTCGCGCATGATGTTGTCACTATAGACGGTAAAAAGGTCGGTTTCCGGATTGAAGTAGCTCACGCCACCGTAGTACGTGCCTAACCAGATTGTGCCCTGCCTGTCTTTGTAGACAGGGAAGACCGACGAGTGCGTCAGGCTTCCGGGAAGCAATGTCTGTGTGTATACCTTAAAACGGTTTGTGAGTGGGTTATATTTGTTTAATCCGGTAAACGTCCCAATCCAGATGTTACCATAATTGTCTTCGGCAAAGCCACGTACCTGATCGTTCGAAATAGTGGCAGGGTTGTGTGGTTCGTTAACAAAGCGAGTCAGGTTGCCGTTCGGATCCTTTTTATACATCCCTTCCATGCGGATGGAAATCCATAAATTACGCTTCGAGTCCTCATAAATGCTATACACATCTTTATGAGGGATGATGCAACAGAGGGGTGCGCCCTCTTTTTTGACATATAGGCCGTCGTTGGTTCCTATCCAGCATTGGTTGTTGGCGTCTATTCTTATAGCAGTGGCATGCTGGTGTGGCGCCTCCAGCTTTAGGACAAAGTTCAATTTCTTTTTATCAGAGTCCCAGGTAAAGACCGAGTCGTTCGCGCCAACCCATATAACGCCCTTGTTTGCTTCTACGGCATGAACGCCCTTGTTCTTTAGGCATGTAAACTTCTCCGTACGTATATTGTAATGGATCAAAGCAATGTCGGAATTAAAAAAGACATCCCCCTCTTTATCCCCGGCTATATTGACCGTCAGATTTCCAATCGGGCTGTTGTCCGTCAGATCGTTTATAGCCGACTTATAGGCAACCGTCCGCACCCCGTCGTATATGCTAATCCCTTCTTCCGTACCAAACCACATCCGTCCGAGCTTATCTTGATAAATAGCCATGACAGAAAGTTGCGCCAACCCTTCCTGCATGCCTATATGTTTGAAATAGATAGGATAGGCCGAGCTAAAGATAGCCGATAAAATAAGCAGTATTTGTATTTTCCGCATAGTACATTCGGTTTGTTAAGCTTTCTTTAGTGCAAATATAGGAATTTTTAGGTTCGAAGTACCATATAGATTAAATCAAAAGAATCGGAAGCCGACATTTACTCCATTCGCTAGCATTCATGTGATTTGGACAAGTAAAAGTGCCTGCTATAGTGGATGGTATCCTTTTATCTCTGTTTTGAGGGCCAGAGAGCGGCCGGACGTCACTTTGTCCAACAAAGCCCAGAAGCGATCGCCATGATTTAGCTCTACCGTATGACATAGTTCGTGTAGCAACACATAGTCGATTAGATGCTCCGGTAGTAGCAATAGGTTGCATGATAAATTGATGTTCTTGCTCGCCGAACAGCTTCCCCAGCGACTGTGGCTACTTTGTATTTTTACGTTGGTATAGGTAAAGCTGTGCGCTTTTGCCAACATTTCCAGCCGTTGACTTAACACATGCATCGATTGTATGCGGAGGCCTTGCAAAAGCAAATCGCGCAAAACATCCTGTACTTTTTGTTGAGCAAAGTCCGTATTCATAGGGCAGGTGATTCTTAATATCTCACCATCGAAGTTTGCCTTGAATTTATGTTGTGGGTAGCAGGTAATGGAGAGGCTCATGGAATAAAGTTGTAACTTCGTCTCCTCGTTAAGAAGCAGATGAGTGCCAGTTTGTCCTTTCGGCATTCGTTCCGTTCGCTTTTGCTGAGTTTGGAGGATTTTCTTCCGGTTGTCTTCAATAAATTTGATCAATATATTCATATCACCACCAATAGGCATGATGCCCTCTACTTGCTTATCTGTTATTTTGATGGAATAACGCGTGGCTCGCGGAGAGGTACGCAACATGATTGCGCCCAATTCTTTGTCTTGTATTATCTTTTCCATATCGTTCACAAAAGTAATACTTTGTCGGCAAAGTATTATACATCAGAAATCGTTATCTTTGCACTCAATATAGATATTATAATGTATAACTCCTATAAACGAACAAAAATGAATAAAAAAGCACTTTTAATTATCTGTGATGGCTGGGGACTTGGCGATCATGGTAAGGATGATGTCATCTATAACACGCCAACTCCTTATTGGGACTCGTTGGTGAAGGAATACCCGAACTCTCAGCTGCAAGCATCCGGCGAAAACGTTGGCTTGCCGGACGGACAGATGGGTAACTCGGAAGTGGGGCACCTCAATATTGGTGCCGGACGCGTGGTTTATCAGGACTTGGTGAAGATCAACATTGCCTGTCGCGAAAACAGCATCATGGAGAATCCTGAGATCAAACAAGCTTACAGTTATGCTAAAGCGAACGGAAAACAGATTCACCTGATGGGTCTTGTGTCTGATGGTGGCGTGCATAGCTCATTGGAACATCTTTTCAAACTGACAGAAATAGCTAAAGAATATGGTGTGGAGAAGACCTTTGTACACTGCTTTATGGATGGTAGAGACACTGACCCTCGCAGCGGTAAAGGT
This sequence comes from Tannerellaceae bacterium, assembly GCA_036654795.1. GTDB lineage: Bacteria > Bacteroidota > Bacteroidia > Bacteroidales > Tannerellaceae > JAVVRI01. The sequence goes on along the minus strand of JAVVRI010000140.1, from coordinate 1,863 downwards.
TTCATCGAGCAACTGGAGAACCATCTGAAGGCAAGCACCGGAAAGATAGCTTCCATTATTGGTCGCTATTATGCCATGGACCGCGACAAACGTTGGGAACGCGTGAAAGAGGCATACGACTTACTAGTAAACGGTACTGGAAAGGCTTACGACTGCATGCTGACTGCTATGGACGAATCGTATGCAGAAGGGGTGACGGACGAGTTTATCAAGCCGATTGTACACACCGAGAACGGCAAGCCGATTGCTGTGATCGAGGAAGGCGACGTAGTGATCTTCTTCAACTACCGTAACGACCGCGCCAAAGAGCTCACTACTGTACTGACGCAACAAGATATGCCCGATGCAGGTATGAAGACTGTGCCCGGTCTGCAATATTACTGTATGACTCCGTATGATGCCAGTTTTAAGGGTGTGCATATTCTCTTTGATAAGGATAACGTGAGCCATACGCTGGGCGAATTCCTCTCAGAAGTAGGCCGTACGCAACTTCATATTGCTGAGACAGAGAAATATGCCCACGTAACTTTCTTCTTCAACGGTGGACGCGAAACTCCGTTCGATGGCGAAGAGCGCATCCTGGTACCTTCTCCTAAAGTGGCTACCTATGACCTGAAGCCCGAAATGAGTGCTTTCGAAGTGAAAGACAAGTTGGTGGCTGCCATCTGTCAAAAGAAATATGACTTCATTGTTTGCAACTATGCTAACGGTGACATGGTAGGCCATACCGGCGTATATAGTGCAATTGAGAAAGCCGTTATTTCAGTGGATGCCTGCCTGAGCGACACTGTGGAAGCTGCCAAAGCAAACGGTTACGAGGTGATCATCATTGCCGACCATGGTAACGCTGACCACGCTCTTAACGAGGACGGCACACCCAACACGGCACACTCGCTGAACCCTGTGCCCTTTATTTACGTAACGAGAAACAAGGATGCCAAGGTAAAAGACGGTAAGTTGGCCGATGTGGCTCCTTCTATCCTCACGATCCTAGGCTTGAAGCAACCCAAGGAAATGACCGGTAAATCACTGATATGATCCAAATAGACGATACGCTAGTTAGTCTGGATGTTATAGAGCGTAGCTTTCTATGCGACTTGTCCCACTGTAAAGGGATTTGTTGTATAGAGGGCGACTCCGGCGCTCCATTGGAAGAAGAGGAAGTAGCCGAATTGGAAAAGGTACTTCCCGAAGTATGGGGCGACCTCTCACCGGAAGCACAAGCAGTGATTAATAAACAAGGTGTGAGCTATGTAGATATCGAGGGAGATACGGTAACCTCTATTGTAAACGGCAAGGACTGCGTCTTTACCTGCTATGACAAGGACGGAACGTGTAAATGTGCAATCGAAAAAGCCTATCGCGAAGGACGCGTTAGTTTTTATAAGCCCATATCTTGCCATCTTTATCCGGTACGCGTTACGCAGTATAGCGACTTTCGCGCTGTAAATTATCATATATGGGATATTTGCAAAGTAGCCGAAGTATTCGGACTTCGTAATAAGGTGCCTGTCTATAAATTTCTGAAAGAGCCCCTAATCCGCAAGTTTGGTACTAAATGGTACGAATCGCTCGAACTCTTTGCTACTGAATGGCTCAATAGGGATAAAGATAAACAAGATTAATTCGTCCGAACTATTCGTACTTTCTATGCTACTATTTAGATAAAAGCATTACTCTAATTACTCAAGTTTCGGAAGTAACCTGAAGGATGGTAAAAAGGAATAAAAAAGGCTTTGAAAGTTTCTGTATCTCGCAGAAAATGGGTACTCTTTCAGGACTAGCGGAGTCTCTAAAAGCACTCATGCTTTCCTGAAGTGACCTTAAAATAGAAATATACGAATCTCCTTTCACAGACATAAC
>JAVVRI010000139.1:2990-7519 GCA_036654795.1 Tannerellaceae bacterium | reverse complement strand
ATAACATAGGTGATTCGCTTAAAGAACATAGGTGATTCATATGATTAACATAGGTATTTATATGATTCACATTGGTCGATATATGAAGCAGCAGCAGGATATTACGGAAAAGAAAATAGTTGATCAGAAATCACACGTTTCACACGAACTAACAGAGCTACAAATAGATGGAAGTGTGAAACGTGGAATGATAATTCTAAAATCCGCAATAAATAAACTGATAATTATGATTACGAAACCATTGTTACTGTATGGGGATGCAGGCCGTATAGTAAGCCTGCCCGTTTTCGGAATTCAATCCTCCGCTGACCACCATTCCGGGAAGGAATGTGCCGATACGAAGCGTGAGTGTATCTGCCATTGGTTGATAAAGAGAATCTGTTGGCATTCGTTCCGGCCACAGGCTAAAGCAGCAGAGTTTTTTATTATTAACGAATAGGTCGCTACCTGCCCAAAGGATTTTGTCCATACGCCAGATGGTGCTATCGCCGGATAAGTTTGTGTATAGATTGAATGGTGCTGTCGGCAAAAAGAGATTCATCATCGCATTCTTGTCGGCTTTTTTTCGGAGTTCCATTAGCTGTGGCTGGTTGTTGGTTGGGTGGCTGAGGCATTGCGCAGAGGCTTCGAGCAGAAGTCTGTTATAACTGCCTACCCATTCGCTCTCTGTCCGATAATATCCGAAGTATCGATTTCCTTTTTCAGCAAAAAAAGTGTAATTGATACCCTTTACCTGTCTCTTTATTGGTGCGTAACCACCCATTAGGGGGAGAAGCAATTTTGTCTCCAGATAATCTATCTGTTCTTTGTTCGCTTTGGCATAAATAAGAACCCCTTCCGGATGAAAGGAAAGAAGAAGAGAAGGCAGGCTGGATTTGAAAATGAGAACTTGGTATAGCGGCGGCACGTAGGTAGCAAAGGATTGCTTGATTGCCGAGTTCGCTTCCAGCATATGATAGAGTAATTGGGGGCGATTTACGGATAAAAGTCCGTTTGCATTCGGGGCGATGAGGCTGTAAAGGTCTGTTTGCACCTTCGTCTGTTCCTTCCTCATAGAATTCCAAAAGTACCCGATGGATAGCAAGCCAGCCGTAGCGACAAGTACCCCAATGACTATTTCAAGTGTGCGTTCCCTCATTTCTGTGTCAGAAAGTACTTACACCAAGGCTTCAGGCCGCATACTTCGCATTTGGGCTTTCTGGCCAGACAGACGTAGCGTCCGTGCAGAATCAGCCAATGATGGGCGATGGCAATAAGTTTTGTTGGGATATGCTTTATCAGTTCCTTTTCGGTTTCGAATGGTGTCCTGCTGTTTAGCGTCAGACCGATGCGGTTGGAGACGCGGAAGACGTGTGTATCTACCGCCATGGCTGGTTTGTTATAGACAACGGAGGCAATAACGTTGGCCGTCTTGCGCCCTACGCCCGGTAGCTTTTGCAGGTCGTCTACATCGGAGGGGACGATGCTGTCAAACTCTTCTACCAGTTTTTGTGCCATGCCGACCAGATGCTTGGCTTTGTTGTTGGGATAAGACACGCTGCGTATGTATTCGAATACCACCTCCGGACTGCTGGCTGCCAACACTTCTGGTGTAGGGAAGGCTTCGAAGAGGGCGGGCGTAATCTGGTTTACCCGCTTGTCCGTACATTGTGCAGAGAGGATAACGGCAATAAGCAGTTGATAAGGATCGCCGTAGTGCAGTTCCGTTTCGGCAATCGGCACGTTGGTGTTAAACCAGTCGATTATTCCTTGATATCGTTCTTCTTTACGCATGATGTATTCATCGTTTATTTGATCAGTGTAATGGCGTTTTTGCCAAACAATAGCCCGAGAAAGACAGCCGCGAGACCTAGCAGGTTGCTGGCTAGTATGTTCAGGAACGCTAGTTTGTATTCGCCGGTTTTCATCAACGCCATTGTGTCGAGAGTAAACGAAGAGAAGGTCGTAAAGCCACCAAATAGTCCGGTGAAAAGGAAAACCCGCGCGTTTATCGAGAGGTTACAGGCTTCTGCCACGCTGAAACAGAACCCGATCAGGAAAGAACCAATCACATTGACTGAGAGAATCCCGTAAGGGAAGGAGGGGGGCATCAGCCGTTGCACCGATGTGGATACTCCGTATCGGAGTGCAGACCCGATGGCACCTCCAGCTATAAGTAAAATAACCTTTATCATATACTTTCTAGGTGTGTTTCCCCGGACAAGGTTAAGTGTCCGGGGATGGTAAATGATCTAGGTCTACAATTTAATTGGCCGACTCAAACTGTTTCAGGAAACGAACATCGTTCTCCGAGAACATGCGTAAGTCTTTCACTTGATATTTTAGGTTTGTAATGCGTTCGATACCCATTCCCAGCGCATAGCCGGAATAGACTTTGCTATCGATGCCGCAGTTTTCTAATACATTCGGGTCTACCATGCCGCAACCCAGAATCTCTACCCATCCGGTATATTTGCAGAACGGACAACCTTTGCCTCCACAGAGGTTGCAGGAAATATCCATTTCGGCGGACGGTTCGGTAAATGGGAAGTAAGAGGGGCGCAGGCGGATCTTTGTATCCGGTCCGAACATCTCTTTGGCAAAGAAAAGCAGTGCCTGTTTCAGGTCGGCGAAGGACACATTCTTATCCACATAAAGCGCCTCCACTTGATGGAAGAAGCAATGTGCGCGGTAAGAGATGGCCTCGTTGCGATAAACGCGCCCCGGGCAGATAATGCGGATCGGTGGTTGCTGGTTCTCCATCACACGGGTTTGTACGGATGAGGTATGTGTACGCAACAATACATCCGGCTGATGGCCGATAAAGAAAGTGTCTTGCATGTCGCGAGCCGGATGGTCTTCTGCAAAGTTAAGTGAAGAGAACACATGCCAATCGTCTTCAATCTCCGGCCCTTCAGCAATACTGAAGCCCAGACGACCAAAGATGTCGCAAATTTCTTTCTTCACCAACGACAACGGATGTCGTGTACCTAGTTGCACGGGGTAAGCCGTACGGGTCAGGTCAATATCATCGGATGTAGTCTGCACATTGTCAAAACCCTCCTTCAGTTCATTGATCTTATTCTGAGCGGTTTCTTTCAGTTCGTTAAGGAACTTACCAACTTCCCGTTTCTGTTCGGCCGCCACGTTACGAAAGTCGTTCATCAATAGGGTGACTTCACCTTTTTTGCTGAGATACTTGATGCGCAAGGCTTCTAGTTCATCGGCGTTTTCCGCCTTCATATTTTCTACTTCTTGAAGTAGATCTTTAATCTTATTGATCATTGCTAATCACTTTATTTATTCAGCTGACAAAGTTAGTCCTTTCTTTTGATACTGCAATTGATTCGGTGAGGTTTTTATTGTAATGAAATTTGTACTATATTTGCGACAAATCAAACAGCACGAGTTATCCAAATGGAAATTGTCATTATTTTAGGCCTTATTTTATTGAATGGTTTGTTGTCAATGTCCGAAATTGCCCTTGTGTCGGCACGTAAGTCGAAACTTGAAATGGAGGCGAAGCGGGGTGGTAAACTGGCTGCCGCCGCCCTCCGATTGGCCAACGAGCCGGACAAATTCCTTTCAACCATTCAAATTGGTATTACGCTGATCGGTATTCTGACCGGTCTTTACTCTGGTGAGACGGTGGCTTATAACTTGGCTGACCTGATGCGCCACGTTCCGGTGTTGGAGCCTTACGCGTTGGGGCTGTCCAAAACGCTAATTGTTATTCTGGTTACCTATCTTACCTTAGTCGTGGGCGAACTGGTGCCGAAGCGTATTGGCATGGGTTGTGCCGAGCAAGTGTCTAAGTTGGCAGCTAAACCGATGAATTTTCTTTCTTTCATAGCCTCGCCCATCGTTTGGTTTCTTTCGAAAAGTACTTCGCTAGTGGTGCGCATTATAGGTGTGGACACTACGGAAGAGAATAAAGTGACGGAAGAAGAGATTAAGGCCATCGTGAAAGAAGGACTGGACGGCGGCGAAGTGCAGGAGGTGGAACAGGACATTCTGGAGCGCGTCTTCAATATGGGTGACCGCAACGTAGGTTCCATTATGACCCATCGCAGCGAACTAGTCTGGCTTGATATCAAGGATACGAACGCTGCTATTCGCGAAAAGGTGCAAGAGAATCTCTTTAATATCTATCCCGTAGCGACGGAGAAGTTCGATAATATTCTGGGGGTAGTCTACTTGAAGGATCTGTTTGGGCGGATTGATTCGCCGGATTTCTCTCTTCACCAAGTGCTCCGGCCGGCACAATTCCTGCCTGAGAACCAGAGTGTGTATAACGCATTGGAGTTGTTTCGTCAGGCACGTGGCAATTATGGTATTGTGACGGATGAGTTTGGTGGCATACAAGGTATTGTCACCCTAAAAGATATTATGGAGGGACTGATCGGTCAAGTACCTGAGATGGGGGACGAGTCCGAGATTGTAGAACGTGCCGATGGTAGTTGGCTGGTGGATGGGCAATACTCTTTCTATGACTTTCTGGAGCATTTCGACATGGAGGATCTTTATGCTGAGCACGATTATAACACATT
>JAVVRI010000139.1:0-2980 GCA_036654795.1 Tannerellaceae bacterium | reverse complement strand
GAACGTGTGCCGAAGACAGGCGAACGCCTGTCTTGGCTTTGTTTCCAGTTTGAAATTGTGGATATGGACGGAGCTCGCATCGACAAAGTGTTGGTGACGAAAGCAAATCAGTAACGCATCATTATATCTCTGCAATCTTATGCAATACTTCAATACGACCGAAAAGTAGCAGTGAGTCGTTTTGCTCAATAACCAAGTCATCGGGTAACTGGTCTATTATCCGAAGTTGCTTCTGCCGGAGGCCGAGTAGATTTTGGCTCTCCTTCATGCGCTCAATGGCGACGAGGCGGAGACCGAAGTTCTCTTCCATTTTGATAGTGCCTAGATCCTGTCCGACCAGAGTTTCGGGGCTTTTTATTTTGTATAGATGATGGGTCTCGGTAATCTTGAACCAATGTTTGAACAGGTCTCCCAGCAGTTCGCGGGAGGCATAAATAGCGGCATAATCCTGCTCCGGAGTAATTACCTCCGATACGCCGATGGAGCGGATAACAGTTTCGTGTATTGGCGATATGACACGTACGATCAGTTTGTTCGCTTCTAAGCTTTTCAGCAAGGCAACAGTCTGTACTGAGATGCCGAAGTCCTTTCCATAGGTTACGAAGATGGCGTCCATTTCGCTAAGCGCCAATGTGTTTAGGGCGTCCCTATCGGTGGAGTCCAGACAAACGGCGCCAGAGATGGATTGCTTTACCGCATCTACGCGATGAGGATTCTGGTCTATGCCGATCACTTCGTTACCAATACTAGTCAGGTTTTCAGCAATGGCGCGTCCTAAGTTACTTAATCCGATTACAAGGTATTTCATGTTTGTTTCTGTTTATTTTCGGTTTACATTAATATATTCTCTTGCGGGTAGCTATAATCCATCGGTTTGTATTTCCGACAGAAACTGGCGAAAAAGGTGAGCACTCCGATACGCCCAATCAACATGGAGGCAATGATGATGATCTTGCCTCCCTCAGTCAGTGTAGGGGTCAGATTAATGCTTAGCCCTACGGTGCTTAACGCTGAGATTACTTCGAAAAGGAGGGAAAAGAGCGGGGCACCTTTCTCAGTATATGAAAGTGCCCAAGTGGCAATCCCTGCCCAGATGAAGTAAATCGCTACGATGGCGAATGCTCGTCGTATTGTGGCCGGAGCAATCTCTCGACGCCGTATCTCCACCTTGCCCTTTTCGCGTGCCGTGTTGAAGGTGGTCAGCAAGGCTATTACTACCGTTGTCACTTTCAGACCGCCACCGGTAGACATCGGAGCTGCTCCGATTACCATCAGGATGAGCGTCAGCATCAGTGTGGCCGGAGCCAGTGTACTCATGTCTGCTACACAGAAGCCGGCCGTACGTGGTGTGACGGCACCTAGGAAAGCGTTGGCCAGTTTCCCTTGTGTAGACAATCCGACCAAGGTATTATTTGTCTCGAAAAGCAGATAGAAGGCGGTGCCGCCTACCACTAGAATCAAGGTGGTGACCATTACAATATAGGTATGCACATTAATAATGCGTGGCATATGTATGTAATGTTTCTGCCTCCCAAGTGCGATGCGGATGCCATTCACGCATAAATGTTTGAATAATTTTAGATAATTGAATACGATGGGAAAGCCCAGTCCACCGAAGATGATAAGTAGTCCGATCCATACATGTAGGTTATATAGGTGTACGACTAACGGGTCGAACATATTTCCATTCAGTGTAGAAATGCCGGCGTTGCAGAAGGCTGAAATGGCGTGGAAAACGGCATAAAACAACTCCTCTCTCATCCCTCCCGGCAGCAATCCACGTATCTCCATATAAATAAAGTAAGCCCCTATCCCTTCAATGAAGAGGGTGACGAAAAGGATATTAAGTATCACACGGAAAAGTCCACCGATGCGGTCTTCGTTCAGCATATCTTTCAGCATCAGTTTACTGTTGAAAGAGGAGCGCCCCATAAACGAAAGTGCAAAGAAGCTGGTAAAGGTCATCACCCCAATACCTCCGATCTGTATCAGCAGCATAATGATGACATATCCCGTTTGGGTAAATGTACTCCCCACATCCACTGTAGTTAGCCCGGTCACGCAGACGGAGGTGGTGGAGATAAATAATGCGTCGATAAACTGGATTGGTGTATTTGTTGCGTTTGGTAGCATAAGCAGTCCCGCCCCGACCAGTATCAGGAAGACAAAGCTCAAGAGGAACAACAGCGAAGCCTTGATGCGGGTCTGCATTAAGGTGAAGGTCTGTCTCGATAAATGGATAATACTAAGCACGAGCATTAATAGGTAGGTAAGCATGGGCGCCGTCAAGAACGATAGGTAAGGCAGTGAATGGGCAATGACCCCTCGAAAGAATACTTTTGCCGACAATACGGCGAATAGGCAGAAATAGATGCTTAGGTCGGTATATAGCATCTTTTCTTGAATCACGTCGTTAAATCGCGAAACATAGCGAATCGTGATGCCGATAAAGAAAGCCAGTAATATATATACGTGTGACCGATAGAGCTCTTGGCTGATATCCGGTCTCAACACAAATCCGAACTGATAGACCAATGCAAAGAGGGCGGCCAGTGATGCTAATAGAATAATCCCCTCAGCCAGCAGATGCAACGCAGTGTTGATGCTGGTTATGTACATTCGGTATTGAAAAGAGAAGCTCTTAATATTCATTTTATTTTACAAATAGGGGTCTTCTGTTTCCGTATATACTTCTTTCGGATTTAAAAGATAGCACTTTTGCTTCCGAAAGTCCTTCGTTTGAACTCAAAAGACCTATGTTTCTAAATAGAAGAACAAATGTAGCAAATAAAAGTTAGCACAGGAAACTACTATTTTAAAATATGCGACTCAAAAGGGCTTTTACGCAAAAGTCTCTGGATGATGGTTCCCCCTGTCTAACTCGGGGCAACCGCACCAAAAACAAGTTTTAAGCTTAAAAACAGATGGACTGAATCTTGTAATACATTCGTACGAACTGTTTAATACTTTCTATACCACT
>JAVVRI010000138.1:0-7549 GCA_036654795.1 Tannerellaceae bacterium | reverse complement strand
TTTAAGGTCACTCAAGGAAAGCATGAGTGCTTTTAGAGACTCAACTAGTCCTGAAAGAGTAGATGTTACTTCCGAAACTTGAGTATTTTTTCGCTGCCGAGCCATTTCTATTTTGCTGCCGAGCTTTTTCTCTTCGTTCCCATTAGTTATAGGCGGGTGTTTCTAACGGCGTCCTGCATCCTCTATTAAGGAGACTATTTTCCGGTTTAAGCCGTCGGCTTTCAGAAGTGCTTCGAGCGGAATGTGCATGCGGTAACACCAGCAATGATTCGGGTTGGAAGGCACATTGATACGCTCAGACTCCACGTCCGGAGACTTGATAGCATCGTCCATTGCAAACCAATCCTGCAAAGGAATGATGGCAAGCATAGAGGGTGCGTTCAAGTGATTGGTAACGATCTGCGTAGCCAGTTCGGCCGTACACTCACTCGGCGCCTCGCCATTACGAAGCAACACGTTGTTATAATAGCGCTGCGTCTTCTCGCGATCCTCCTTCCACCAACTGCGTAGTGGCGACATATCGTGCGTAGAGGTCGTACAGACTGAATGATAGGGCAGATTAGGTAAGTCGGCAAACTCGCGCTGCGAGGTCTTCGGCATACGCTCTATCTCAAGGCTGAATATTTGCAACTTACTCATTACGTCGGGTACCGACTCAGGTATCATGCCCAAGTCCTCGCCACACACCAGCATATCAGTGCAAGCTACCAACGGAGTCAGACGTTTGAAAGCCTGAACTTTCCAAAACTCATTATGGCGCTGGTAGAAGAAGTTCCAGGACAACTGGTCGAAGGCATACCGATCGGATTGGCTCAACTCGCGATAGATAAACGACAAATGAGCTGAGATACGGGGATGGAACCTTTCGTCATCGTGCGGATCTTTTAGGAAAAGTACTTCGTTGGCAATCGTAAATAACCCTTGCTTAACACATAAAGAGGCTTCATCTTTCTTTCCAGTAAACAACCGTTCGATCTTCCGCTGTGTGTCGCAGAAGGGTTTTAGCACATAATGGCGCGAAGAGGATTGCGCCAAATAGGTGTTCGCCTCGTCAGCATACTCACCAAACAAAGTCGGCAGGAACTGCTCATTGATATGCGCCGTCGTAAAGCGTGATTCGTTAAAGGAGAAACCATACTGCTCAATCTCACCCTTCGTCAGCGGAAGAGCCGGATTGAAGTGGCCGCAAAGCCCCTCAACATATTCCTCAGGCACTTCCCAGATGCGGAAGAAGCCCAGTATGTGATCAATACGGAAACAGTCAAAATAATCGCTCAACTTGCGAAAGCGGCGTTTCCACCAAGCAAAGTTGTCCATCTCCATCACCTCCCAATTATAAGTAGGGAAGCCCCAGTTCTGACCGATTACCGAGAAGTCGTCAGGCGGAGCACCAGCCTGACTGTCCAGATTGAAATACTGAGGTTCTGTCCAAGCTTCGATGCTGGTACGGTTTACACCGATTGGCAGATCCCCCTTTAGTACAATCCCGTTCTTGCGAGCATAGTCCGAAACAGCCTTAAACTGAGTATGAAGAACAAATTGAAGGAAAAAGGAGAAAGTGATTTCCTCATACGCCTCGCTGCCAGGACGACAAAGGCCACGTACGCGGGTGGCGTTGTAGACGGCATTACCTTCCCACTGCGTAAAGTCAGACGTACCGTAACTTTCGCGCAAATAGCAGTAAGTAGCATAAGGGATCAGCCAATATTCGTTTTCGGCATAAAACTTATGGTAGGCTTCGCTTTCCAGAATAGCATGTCCCTCCTGATTAAAAAAGGCTTGACAGTACTTTTCTTTGTATTTAACAACCGCTTCATAATCGAGCGATGGCAATGCATTCAACTCCTGTTGCTTTTGTGCAAAGAAATCAGCTTGTTTAAGATCGTTGAGTTCCCCCATCAATCGCAAATTGATATACATCGGATGGAGGGCATAAATAGAAATAGCGCTATAAGGATAAGAGTCTGCCCAAGTACGACTCATCGTTGTATCATTCATCGGCAACACCTGAATAATGCGCTGATGCGTCTTTTTCGCCCAATCCACCAGCATATGCAAGTCGCCCAAGTCGCCTACCCCAAAACTGCGTTCGGAGCGAAGCGAAAACACCGGAATCACCGATCCGGCACAACGCCATTGCGGCAAATTGTCTCGAAAATAGAGACCGGAGATAGATACTGTCTCGCCCACCTCCTGCTCCGGCAGGCTGAGGGTACGATTTTCGTCCACCTCCCAGTAAAGAGGCTGCCGGCTGTCATGATCATACACTAGGAATTTATATTCAAGCGGATAGTTAATCTCATTTGCGTCCAAATCAATATGCCACTCCGGGAAAGTGTCGCAACTAAGGATCAAAGCCTTGTCCGGGTTCCAGTCCCCTAGGCAAGGTTGGTTTCCGGTAATAGCGATCGTTTGGTTCTTCTCTACCCGTGGGGCAGATATCTTAATGACCAGCTTCTTGCCACTACGAATCACGCGTTCATGCGTATTGCAGGGATGAGCAAAAAGGCTTTTTGTAAAGGCAGAGGAGTAAAAGGCCAGATTAGTTGGGCGGATTTGCCAGTAATCATAGAGGGTATAACATTCCGACCGGCCATCCAGAACAATCCGGTGATTCTTTTCCCACTCTTCAAAAATCTGTTTTTCGTTTACCCGAAGGAAGTAACGATATTCAATCGTTTGGACGGAAGATGGACACTCCAAACGCAGTTGCCAAGCACCTTCACCCAAGTAATTCATTTCTTTAGCCAACGCCGGTTCCCAAGAACCAAGCCCCGGAATAGAGCCTACGATACATACACTCTGCCCCCATACGGTATGGAAGTTTATATTAAATGTGACCTTCATAAGTATCTAATTTAGTTACGGTGACGAAGATATAAAAAAGAAAGAACAATAAAAAAGGAAGGACAAAGAATTTAAAGTGTTAACACTTAATTCTCTGTTCTTCCTTTTTTATTATTTCATTTTCCTTCCCTCATCCGCACCGTGAGGCACCGCAATTAGTACAGATCAGACATCCTTCCTGATAAACAAGAGTCTCTTGTCCGCAATTAGGGCATCGCTGCCCTTTGGCCTCGGTTCCGTTCGGAAGATACTTTTTCAAAGCACGTTCCACACCATTCTTCCAGGTGTTTATTGATTCGTTGTTCAACTCCATGCCTTGTACTAGTTTGATAACTTGGTCGATAGGCATACCGTAACGCAACACGCCGGATATCAGTTTGGCATAGTTCCAGAACTCAGGATCAAACTTACCATCGAGCCCTTCGATTGTCATCTTGTAGCCACGCTTGTTCTTGAATTGGAAGTCGTAATGCTTGTCTCCATCCTCATCGTAGCTTTTAATGATGGTACCTTTCAATACATTCTTCGGCAACATAATTCCCTCGTCATCGTCCGCAAGACCAGTAAAGATTTCATACGGGCGGCCATTGAGCAGACCAACAAAAGCGATCCACTTCTCACGATTGTTCTGGAACTTCACCACGTCGGCGTCCAGTTCACGAGGACGAGTAGCCACAATAATTGGGGGCTCCATGCAAATACAATCCTCTTTCTTTTTTTTCTTGTTGCCATCGGCAGACAGCAACACACCTGAGCGGGAACCATCACGATAAACCGTGCAGCCTTTACATCCACACTTCCATGCCTCCACATACAGACGGTCAACCAATTCCTCTGTAGCATCGGACGGAAGGTTTATAGTAACACTAATCGAATGATCTACCCATTTTTGAATACGTCCCTGCATCCGCACCTTCTGCATCCAATCCACATCATTGGATGTAGCCTTAAAGTAAGGCGACTTGGCAACCATATCGTCCACCTCGGTAGATGAATACTTCTTAGAAGCCGAATAACCATTCGCCAGCATCCAAGTAACAAACTTATGGTGGAACACAATGTATTCCTCAAAAGCATCGCCAGTTTCGTCCACAAAGTCAACCCGTACATCCGTGTCGTTCGGATTCACTTTTCGACGGCGCTTGTAGACAGGCAGAAATACCGGTTCAATACCGGAAGTAGTTTGCGTCATCAGACTGGTTGTACCGGTCGGGGCAATGGTAAGGCAAGCAATATTACGACGGCCATACTTAACCATCTCTTCATACAATTCAGGATCAGCTTCACGCAAACGGTTGATGAACGGATTATTTTCTTCGCGTTTAGCATCGTATATCTCGAAAGCACCGCGTTCCTTTGCAATCTCTACCGACGAACGATAGGCAGCAATGGCTAATGTTTTTTGAATCTCTTCAGCGCAATCAGTAGCTTCTTCCGTACCATAACGCAGGTTTAGAGCAGCTATCATATCGCCTTCGGCAGTAATGCCGACACCAGTACGACGTCCTTGAAGAGTCTTCTTTTGTATCTTTTCCCACAAGTGGCGTTCTGTCTGCTTTACCTCCATCGACTCAGGGTCAGAATCGATCTTTTCAAGGATCTTTTCAATCTTCTCAGACTCCAGATCAATAATATCATCCATAATGCGCTGTGCCAGTGCTACGTGTTTCTTAAATAGATCATAGTCAAAATAGGCCTCTTTCTTAAAGGGATTCACCACATAAGAATACAGATTGATCGCCAACAAACGACAGCTATCATACGGACAAAGAGGTATCTCTCCGCAAGGATTGGTAGAAACAGTACGGAAACCAAGATCAGCATACACATCCGGCACCGATTCGCGCAAGATTGTATCCCAGAAAAGGACTCCCGGCTCAGCAGACTTCCAGGCATTATGAATAATCTTACCCCAAAGGGCTGTTGCGTCAATCTCCCTCTCCGTCGTCGGAGCGTCGGAATAGATCGGGTATTGTTGTTTATAGGGAATACCGTTTACTACAGCTGTCATAAAATCATCATCGATCTTGACCGACACATTGGCTCCAGTCACTTTACCTTCCGTCATCTTAGCATCAATGAATGATTCCGAATCCGGGTGCTTAATGGAAACACTCAGCATTAAAGCTCCGCGCCTTCCGTCCTGCGCCACTTCGCGGGTAGAGTTGGAATATCGTTCCATAAACGGTACAAGTCCGGTGGACGTCAGTGCTGAATTCTTTACAGGAGAGCCCTTCGGACGTATATGGGACAAGTCATGCCCCACACCGCCGCGACGTTTCATCAGCTGCACCTGCTCTTCATCCACACGAATAATTGCACCGTACGAATCTGCTTCTCCATCCAATCCAATCACAAAGCAATTTGATAGTGATGCAATTTGATAATTATTGCCAATTCCTGTCATCGGGCTTCCTTGCGGAACGATATAGCGGAAATGGTCAAACAGATCAAAGAGTTCCTTTTCTGACAAAGGATTCGGGTACTTCTGTTCTACACGGGCAATTTCACTCGCCAAACGGTGATGCATGTGTGTTGGGGATTGTTCATAAATATTGCCGTAAGCATCTTTCAGAGCATATTTATTTACCCATACTTTAGCGGCCAATCCATCACCGGTAAAGTAATCCAGTGAAGCTTTAAAGGCTTCATCAAACGTGTATGTTTTATGGTTCACAGTTGTTATATTATTTAATGATGCAAGTTTAAACATTGTTCGTTAATTGACCAAATTATCACAGATAAAAAACACATACAGTCAGAAAGTTTTCCGTATAAATTGACAACATAGCTATATATCAACTAATTAAGAGCACTATAATTCACGGTTCTTTTCCAAAAAAGAAAAGTTTGCTATTAAAGTATTTACTAAAACAAAAGGGTATCTCCGCTCAGGAGACACCCTTTCTATAGCTAATGGTTGAATTAGAATTAATTTTTCAATTGACCTTCAATCTCCTCAACGGTAAAGCGAAAATCCTTGCTTGTTTCAATCTGATCTTTGATCGTTTTACAAGCATGCAACACCGTTGCATGATCTTTCTTCCCCACAATTTTACCTATATGTGAGAAAGAACAATCTGTATACTTTTTGGAGAGGAACATCGTGATCTGGCGAGCCTGTACGATTTCACGTTTACGTGAGCGGGTCTGAATAGCGGCCTGCTCCAAGTTGAAATAATTGCAGACGGTCTCTTGAATCATCTGTACAGAGATCTGCTTCTTCTCCAGACGCACAGCCTGACTTACTACACGCTTCGTCAATGTCAAATCAATTTCTTTGTTATTAATCACGGCATTTGCCATGAGCGAGACCAGAATACCTTCTAAATCGCGCACATTCTCCGTTACGTTATTTGCAATAAAATTAAAAACTTCGTCCGGAATCACAATCCCATCATGATTAATTTTATTCTTTAATATTTTTTTACGAAGATCCAGATCCGGACGACTTAGCTCAGCCGTCAGTCCCCATTTCAAACGTGTCACAAGACGCTCTTCCATTCCTTGCAAATCTACCGGTGCCTTATCTGATGTCAGAATCAATTGTTTTCCCAATTGGTGCAGGTGATTGAATATATGAAAAAACGTATTTTGCGTCTTATCCATTCCGATTAGCTCCTGAATATCATCCAGTAACAAGACGTCTATATTTTGATAAAAATTCAAAAAGTCATTGGTCGTATTCTTGCGAATAGCATCGGTAAACTGTACGCGAAACAAATGCGAAGATACGTAAAGCACCTTTTTACTAGGGTGTAATTCACGAATACGAGTACCTATTGCATGACACAAATGTGTCTTACCTACCCCCGAAGGGCCAAAAACAAAAAGAGGATTAAAGGTTGTCTTACCCGGGTTCTGCGCAACGGCTTCTCCGGCAGTACGCACTAGTTTGTTACTCGTACCTTCAAAATAGTTTTCAAAATTATATTTCGGATTCAACTGCGGATCCAAATCCTGGGGTGTAGACTGCACAAAAGGATTTGGCGCTTTATTGGCATCCTTAGGCGTGATTTTCTTTATAGCCGATGAACCATTCTCAGCAGGATAGTCCACAGTACCACCTGTCGTCTTATCTACCATTACCCGATAGTTAAGAATCGTACCTTGACCGATCACACGATAAAGCGTTACTTTCAGAACGTTTACGTATTTCTCTTCCAAGTATTCATAGAAGAATTGACTAGGCACCTGTATGGTAAACTTATTTTCTTCGTATGACAAAGGTACTATCGGCATAAACCATGTGTTAAAAGCGGCCTCCGGCACAATGTCTTTTATGACTGTGAGGCATTTATTCCACAATGTTTGATAATCGGTCTGCATGTTTTTTATTTCTCAACTATAACTTTTTTCACTTAATGACTACAAAGTTTAGAATTAAATTCCGAAAAAAAAAGCCCTGTTTTATTTGGTGATTTTGAATATTCAATACCCCTTTTAGATTCAAGTAGTTAGCCGCATTCATCTGACAATCTTTTCATTGTCCCTTTACAGCAACAAGATACCCCTATTCTAACAGGATTTTGAAAGAACAAAACAAAGCCCAATAATTAGTTTCTATCTCCTTCAGACCAGTCCTATCCCCTTCCTAGTAAAGACGTTATACTCTTCAAAAATAAGGACAAGTCTTTTTTCATTATAAATGGAATGATTCCAAATAGGATAAAAAGCCTAGGACTTTCATATACTTATTAAA
>JAVVRI010000137.1:0-7677 GCA_036654795.1 Tannerellaceae bacterium | reverse complement strand
GTTTAATGTACAGTCACAAAGATAGAAACTTTCCGCAAAAGGCGCTTCTGCTTAATGGACTTTTTTCTTTGAGGCCTTGACCGAATCGGTCAGGATGGGGTCGGAGCAATCGCAACCCTCACGAAAAGAAACACTAATATCCTGCCTTATGGAAAAGATGCTTTATAATTTGTACTTGCTATTTGAATCTGCACTATAACAAATTTGGCTGTTTTCAAAAGATTCGCTACTTTTACGGGCGAAATAAGTACCAAGAAATAAAGACACAACATCTAACGCATTTAAATGGAATGAGAGCACAACTATTCGGCATTCTGCTAGCTTTGCTAACCATACTTCCTATGGGAATGTATGCTGCCAACAACAAACCGTTTGTAATACCAGAATTAAAGGACTGGAAAGGAAGTGAAGGGACATTCACACCGTCAGAAAAGGCACGTATAGTTTGCGACGGTAAAGACGCTGCCACAATGCGCATCGCACATCAGTTCGCAGCGGACTACGAGACCCTATTCAGCCGCAAGCTGGAAGTGGTACAGGGAAAAACGGCCTTACCCGGCGATTTTCTTCTCCGAATCGTCCCCAGCAAGAAGGCTAAAAAAGAGGAATACACATTAAAAATAAGCGACCGCGCCGTGCTGACTGCCCCCGAAACGAAAGGTTTATATTGGGGCACACGCACATTGTTGCAACTATCCGAACAGCAGGAGAACCGTTCGTTGCCTAAGGGCGTTGCGCGCGATTATCCGGATTATGCCGTACGCGGCTTTATGATTGACTGCGGCCGCAAATTCATACCGATGCAAGTACTGCGCGATTACGTCAAGACAATGTCGTACTACAAGATGAATACACTTCAAGTTCACCTCAATGATAATGGGTTTAAGCAATACTTCAACCATGACTGGATGAAGACCTACGCAGCTTTCCGACTGGAATGTGACACATACCCCGGACTCACTGCCCGCGATGGTTCGTACACAAAGAAAGAGTTTGTAGCCCTGCAACTACTGGCCGACAGTGCCGGTGTAGAGATTATTCCGGAAATAGACGCACCCGCCCATGCGCTGGCACTCACCCAATACAAACCGGAGATAGGCAGCGAGGAATACGGAATGGACCATCTAGATCTATTCAAGCCTGAGACATACGCCTTTATGGACGGACTATACAAGGAATATCTGGAAGGAGAGCAACCAATCTTTCGCGGCAAAGAGGTTGTAGAGAAGTTCCGCTCCTTTACCGACTATTATATCCGCCTCGTAGAGAGTTACGGCAAACAGGCCTGCGTATGGGGAGCCTTGACGCATGCCAAGGGAGACACACCGGTAAAATCAGAAAACGTAGTGATGGCTGCTTGGTATAACGGTTACGCCGCCCCTAAGGAGATGATTGAACAGGGCTACCAACTGATCAGCGTACCGGACGGCGATTTATATATCGTACCCGCTGCAGGCTATTATTACGACTACCTAAACACCGAAGCAATCTATAAGAACTGGACACCGGCGCATATCGGCGACGTGACCTTCGACGAGCGTAACCCGCAGATACTGGGCGGTATGTTTGCTGTTTGGAACGACCATGCCGGAAATGGCATTTCGGTAAAGGACATCCATCACCGCGTCTTCCCCGCCCTGCAAACACTGGCGGTAAAGATGTGGACAGGAAAGAACTGCACCCTCCCCTACGACCGCTTCAACACGCTCCGGGCACAACTCAGCGAAGCGCCGGGCGTAAACATGTCCGGACGGATTGGCAAGACGCCTTCATGCGTCTATAGCAAGGCGGAGTTACAACCTGGCAGCCACAGCGGCCTACAAGAGATTGGATACGATTACACCGTCTCATTCGACGTAAAGAAGGTAACAGAGCCGAAAGGAACTGAGTTGTTTCGCTCCGACCACGCCGTCTTCTACCTATCCGACCCGATAGAAGGCAAGCTTGGTTTTGCGCGCGACGGTTACCTGAACACCTTCAACTATATCCTCTTGGATGGTGAGCAAGCCTCAATAGCCGTCAGTGGCGACAACAAATCGACCCGTCTCTATGTCAATGGTAAATTAAAGGAAGAGCTAGACATCCAAAAACGCTGGTTCAACGCTGGCAAAGACTCGATGAACTACGTCCGCACCCTCGTCTTCCCTCTCGAAAAAGCCGGTGCCTTCAACAGTAAAGTCTCTGATCTGAAAGTGTATAATTACAAGAAAAAATAAGAAAAATAAATCCCGTCCAGCGCAATAGCTCTTTAGCTATTGCGCTGGACGGGATTTATTCTTGATGCTAAGCAGGGCTTTATTATGATACCTACTACTTCCAATAAAGCATGCCTGCTACGCCGCAAGCAATTAGTGCAAAGCCTAGTAAGGCGTAAAAGAGACGCGCACCGCCACGTCCCAGCTTTCGGACAAAGGTCTGTGCGCCACTGGTACTGAAATACCATTCGAAGTTAAAGAGAGAGGCTACGACCGAAAAAAGCCCAAGGCCAATAAAGATGGCCATGATCATATATTCTGAAGGCTCCATAGGCTAGTCCATTTCTACTATACGTGAGCCGTCGGGGTTTTCAGTGATAGTAACCGTCACCACGTCGCCCGGCAACAACTCTTCCACCTTGTCAGGCCATTCAATAAAGCAGATAGCACCGCTGTAAAAATAATCCTCTGTGCCAATATCCTCAGCCTCACTCAGCTTATTGATGCGGTAAAAGTCGAAATGATAGATCAGTTCGCCCGTCGTGTCGCTACGGTACTCATTAATAATGGCAAATGTAGGACTGTTTATCACATCCTCCACGCCAAGCTCTTCGCAGATAGCCTTGATGAAGGTAGTTTTTCCTGCGCCCATCACTCCGTTAAAAGCAAAAACCGTACGATCGCCCATCGCTGCAATAAATTCTTTTGCCGCTTGGTGTATCATCTCCAAATTGTCAATCTTGATAGTGTTCATTGTGTTCTATAAGTTATTATTATCAATTTCATATTCGTCTCCCCCTATTCCTGCGTTGAGTTCATCTATCTGTCGTTTATTTCGGCTCCATTGTGATGAAGGGGATCAGCATTTCTTCCATTGAGATACCGCCGTGCTGGAAGGTGTTCTTATAGTAAGAAACGTAGTAGTTATAGTTGTTCGGATAGGCAAAAAAGCCTTCGTTGAGGGCAAAGATATACTTACTGCTCAGGTTGGGAGACGGCAGGCCTACTTTCTCCGGATCGCGTATCTCGAATACATCCTTCGTGTTATAGTTCAGGTTCTTTCCCACCTTGTAACGAAGGTTGGTATTGGTATTCTTATCACCCACCACCTTTACGGGCGTATCCACGCGGATCGTGCCATGATCGGTAGTGAGTATCACCTTATAGCCCTTATCCGCAATGCGTTTAAAGAGCTCAAGCGTCGTGGAGTGTTGAAACCAGGACTTCGTCAGGCTGCGGTAGGCGGCTTCGCTCTGCGCCAGTTCGCGTATCATCTTGCTTTCCGTACGGGCGTGCGACAGCATATCCACAAAGTTGAGAACAACCACATTGAGCTGGTTGCGCGTCAGCGAACTAATACTGCTCAACAGCTTCTCGCCATACAGTGAGTCGTGCACCTTGTTGTATGAGAAGCTATACTTTTTCCGGAAGCGGTCGATCTGCGTCTGTATCAGTGGGGCTTCGTTGAGGTTCTTCCCCTCCTCGCTCTCCTCATCCACCCAGAGTTCGGGAAACATCTTCTCCATCTGCAAGGGCATCAAGCCGGAGAAGATAGAGTTTCGCGCATACTGTGTGGCTGTGGGCAGGATGCTATAATAGAGGCTCTCATCAAAAGTGAAGTATTCGGCCAGCAACTCCTTCACCACGCGCCATTGGTCGAGGCGGAAGTTGTCTATAAGGATAAAGAACACCTTCTCGTCATTGTCGAGAAGCGGAAAGACCTTCTTCTTAAACAAATCGGGACTCATCAGCGGACGGGTGGCCGGGTTCTGTATCCATTCCACATAGTTTTTCTTGACGAACTTGCCGAAGGCATTGTTTGCCTCTTGCTTTTGCATGCGCAGCATGTCCGCCATCTGCACCTGGCTACTTTCCAGCTCCAGCTCCCAGTAAACGAGCTTCTTGTAGACCTCCATCCAATCGTCTGTAGTGAGCGAGTCGCTGATCTGCATACCGATGCGGCCAAACTGTTGCTGATAACCAACAGTCGTGGCCTCGGAGATGATCACATTCTTATGCACATTCTTTTTGATGGAGAGCAACAGCTGGTTCGGATTGACCGGCTTGATCAGGTAGTCGGCTATCTTGTTGCCAATAGCCTGGTTCATTATGCTCTCCTCCTCACTTTTGGTTACCATTACGACCGGGACGTTGGGATCGATCTCCTTGATGTAGGAGAGCGTCTCCAGACCGGTCAAGCCAGGCATATTTTCATCCAGAAAGATAATGTCGAAAGCCTGCTCTTTGCAGCAGTCTATCGCGTCTTGTCCGCTGATTACGGGTACAATCTCATACCCCTTGTCCTGCAAAAAGAGGATGTGGGGTTTCAATAAATCAATCTCATCGTCAGCCCAAAGGACCTTATCTTTCTTTACTATCATATTATTCGCCTCGTTATATGCTACAAATGTATATCTTATCGCTGACATAGTAACGTACTATCCGCTGCCTTTTGTATCCGGGCAACCTCTTTTAAGAATTGAGGCGACCGCAACTTAGTCCTTGCTCATCACATTCGTTAAGGATGGTGATGAAGAAAACCACGTTAAATACACTCCTAACACCCATCAGATTCTATTTGCCGTCAGCTTTTTGACAGACAGATTTTTATATCTCATCAAGAATCACTACTTTTGGCACACAAACACATCATCTTATGAACATAAAACATCTTTTTGCACTGCTGGCAATCATCCTAATAGGTACGGGATGCAGCAAGAACACACACTTCATCACCGACGACGCCTTTCGCGCCGAGGTGGAGAAAGATTTCCTGACCAAACAGGCGGCCCTACCTAACGGCGACCTCTTTACCGTATTCAACGAGCAAATGGAACCCCAAGAGAAAGAAGCACTCACCTTCCTCTATGCCTACATGCCCATCGGAGACATCACGGACTATGATGGCAAGCTCTACCTGAAAAACATTCGTGCCTCCTTCACTGCAAAAAAAGAGATGCCGTGGGGAGACAGCATTCCGGAGATGATCTTCCGCCACTTCGTACTGCCCGTACGCATTAACAACGAAAACCTCGACGAAAGCCGCATGGTCTTCTACGATGAACTACGAGGCAGAGTAAAAGGCCTCTCGCTCCGCGACGCGATCCTTGAGGTGAACCATTGGTGTCATGAGAAGGTTATCTATACACCGTCCGACGGACGCACTAGTTCGCCCCTCGCCTCCGTGAAAACGGCTTACGGACGATGCGGCGAAGAGTCTACCTTCACCGTAGCTGCCCTCCGCAGCGTGGGCATCCCCGCACGCCAAGTTTACACGCCGCGCTGGGCACATACCGACGACAATCACGCTTGGGTGGAAGCTTGGGTAGACGGCAAATGGAGCTTCCTCGGCGCCTGCGAGCCGGAGCCCGTACTCAACCTCGGCTGGTTTAACGGACCGGCTTACCGCGGAATGCTAATGCACACCAAAGTATTCGGTAAATATAACGGGCCCGAAGAGGTGATGCAAATCACCAACGGATATACCGAAATAAACGTCATCGACAACTATGCCCCCACCGCCAAAGCAACCGTCACCATCCTCGATGCGGCTGGAAAACCTGCCGACGGTGCAGACGTGGAGTTCAAAATCTATAACTACGCCGAGTTTAACACCGTAGCCACCAAAAAGGCAGACGCTGAGGGCAAAACCTTCCTCTCTGCCGGCAAAGGAGACATGTTTGTTTGGGCTTCCAAAGATGGTAACTTCGGATACAGCAAAGTCTCCTTCGGAAAAGACGACAACGTTACGATCACTCTCAACAAGAAAGCGGGCGAAACTGCCACCTTCGCAATGGACATCGTACCACCCGTGGACGGCTCCATACCTGCTAACGTAACCGATGAGCAAAAAGCAGCCAACGCAAAACGCCTCCTAGCCGAAGACGACCTCAGAAACCAATACGTAGCTACCTTCTACACCACCGAAAAGGCCGAAGCTCTAGCCAAAGAACTGGGCATCGACCCGCTGAAAACAGCAGACTACCTGATTGGCAGCCGCGGAAACTGGGCTGAAATAGAAGCCTTCCTACGCGCCACAACGGCCGACCGACGGCCTACGGCCATGGCCCTGCTCGGTGTTATCTCTGCCAAAGACCTACGCGACACGCCCGCCAGCGTGCTGATAAGCCACCTCGAAAAGACACCCGCAGTAGAGAGCGAATGGTTCAACAAATACATCCTCAACCCCCGCGTGGCCAATGAATTTCTCACTGCCTACAAAGGCTATCTGGCTGAAAACCTTGACACCGCCATGGCTCGTCAAGCCGTCAGCGACCCGCAAGTACTCGTCGATTGGGTGAAAAAGAACATCACCATCAACAACGACCTTAACCCACAGCGCATCCCCGTCATGCCCATCGGCGTCTTTAAAGCACGCACAGCTGACACGAACTCGCGCGACATCTTCTTCGTGGCAGCAGCACGCAGCCTCGGCATACCCGCACAGATTGAGCCGGTAGCACGCAAGGTGCAATATGGAAAAGATCAGAAATGGGTAGACGTGGACTTCGAAGCCGCTGTACAGACAGTTGCCAAGCAAGGGAAAGTAATGGCCACCTACAAATCCATCAAAACCCTGCCCGACCCCAAGTACTTCAGCCATTTTACCATTGCCAAGATCAAAGCCGACGGCAAACTGCAAACGCTCAACTTCGAGCGCGAGGGCAACGCCGACATGGGTCTGGGCAATACTTGGAGCGGAATGCTAAAGAAACCCCTCTCCTTAGATGAAGGCAACTACGCGCTCGTGACCGGAACTCGTATGGCGAACGGAAGTGTCCTCTCCGAAGTAACCTTCTTTACCGTTAAGGCGGACGAGACGACAACCCTCGACCTCATCATGCGCGAAAATACGGACGACATCCAAGTGATCGGAAACATCAACGCCGAGGCCAAGTTTAAACGCGCTGATACGGGTGAAGAGACGACCATCCTAAGCACCACCGGACGTGGATACTTCGT
The DNA here is from genome assembly GCA_036654795.1 of Tannerellaceae bacterium. GTDB lineage: Bacteria > Bacteroidota > Bacteroidia > Bacteroidales > Tannerellaceae > JAVVRI01. Next base: position 520 of record JAVVRI010000137.1, on the reverse strand, counting down.
CCTCGCCATCCTTGGCGCACGCCAGGAGCCGACGAACCACGCCATGCGCGACATCGCCCAGTTCAGCAAAGAGTTCGACACTTGGGGACGCAGCATGGTGCTCCTATTCAAGGACGAACAGGGCTTCAAGAGCTTCGACCCGAAAGAATTTGGCACCTTGCCCACAACCATCACATACGGCATTGATGCGGACGGCGGCATCACCTCCATGCTGGCCAAGGCAATGAACCTCACAAACGCCAACACACTACCGATATTCGTCATTGCCGACACCTTCGGACGTGTTGTCTTCGTTTCGCAAGGCTACACCATCGGGTTGGGCGAGCAAATGCTAAAGGTAATACACAAACTATAACCATCTATAGTTAACGATGGGAAATTAAGAACGATCGAAAAGGGCGTTACCGAATGATTCGGTAACGCCCTTTTCTTTTTATGGGTCAGCGGATTTTAGAATTAATATTTCACGTTTCACACCTCCATCTATTTGTCGCTCTGTTGGTTCGTGTGAAACGTGTGA